>JBGSRQ010000435.1:0-1940 GCA_041737515.1 Rhodobacterales bacterium
CCGTTGCAGGGCAGCTTTGCGGCAGAGGGCCAGCTTGCCCTGTCGCGTGATGTGGCGGCGGCGTTCGGCTATGATTTCGCGCGCGGCCGGATTGATCTGGCGGTGCATCCGTTTTCGTCCGGCTCGGGTGCCGATGTGCGCATCACGACGCGGGTGGTGGAGGCTGACCCGTTCAATTGCCTTTATTCGACCATCCACGAGGTCGGGCACGCCTGCTATGAACAGGGCATTGATCCGGGCTATGCGATGACACCGCTTGGCGCGGGCGTGTCGATGGGCGTGCATGAAAGCCAGAGCCGGATTTACGAAAACCAGATGGCGCGCAGCCGCGCCTTTACCGGCTGGCTGCACGGGCAGATGGTGGGGCGGTTTGGCGACTTCGGCCTTGATGCGCAGGCGTTTTACGGGACAGTGAACCGGGTTGCCCCCGGCTTTATCCGCACGGAATCGGACGAGGTGCAATATAATCTGCATGTCATGCTGCGCTTCGATCTGGAACGCGCGCTGATCGCGGGCGATCTGGCGGTGGCTGATCTTGAGGCCGCGTGGAACGACCGCTTCCTTGCCGATTTCGGGCTGGCCGTGCCGCGCCCGTCGCAGGGCATGTTGCAGGATGTGCATTGGTCGGTGGGGCTTTTCGGCTATTTTCCGACCTATACACTGGGCAATGTCTATGCGGGCTGTCTGCACAAGGCGTTGCGGGCAGCCGTGCCGGAATTGGATGCACAGCTTGCGGCGGGCGATCCGTCGGCGGCGACGGGCTGGCTGCATGACAATCTGCAGCGCCACGGCGGCTTGCGAGGCCCACGCGAAACCGTGGCGCGGGCATGCGGGTTTGATCCGCATGAGGGGCCGCTGCTGGACTATCTGGACGCGAAGTTTCGCGGACTCTACAGGCTCTGAGGCGGGGGCTTCACCTCGCCCAGCATCACAGCCCCGGCGCGCGGGGACAACCGCATGAACCCAAGCGCCGCGCCCAGTGACAAAGCCGCCATCAGCATGAACACCGCCGGGAAATGCGCGAGGTCAAGGGTGGCACCGCCGTAAACCGCTTGCATCGCCTCCAGCGCGATGGCGGCAATGGTGATGCCGATCGAGGAGGACAGTTGCTGTAGCACCGCGTTGAAGCTGGTGGCACTGCCAAGGCGGGAAGGCTCTATCTCGTCATAGGCCATCGCGTTCATCGAAGTGAACCGAAGCGAGCGCGAGATGCCGCCCATGAACAGCAGACTGACCATCACGATGTAGGGCGTCTGCGGCGTGAAGAATGCGGGCGTCAGAATGAACAGCGCCGAAATCGCGGCGTTCCAGATCAGCACGCGGCGAAAACCGAAGCGGCGCAGCAGCGGCTGAGCCACGAACTTCATCAACAACGCACCAAAACCGGATGCAAAGGTCAGCATCCCCGACTGGAACGCTGACAACCCGAAACCAATCTGGAACAGAAGTGGCAGCAGGAACGGCAGCGCGCCGGAACCGACGCGAAAGAACGTGCCCGCAGTGGCGCAGAGGCGAAAGGTCGCAAGCTTCATCAGCCGCAGGTCGACCAATGGCGCGGGCACCCGCAGCGCATGGCGGATGTAAAGTGCAATCAGGATCACCCCGCTGATGATCATCGTGGAAACAACGGGGGGCGAAGCAAGGCCGACCCCGGCCAGCGTCAACCCGGTCAGGCTGCTGGCCAATCCGGGGCCGATCAGCAAGAACCCCAGCGTGTCGAACTGCACGGGCGGCGCGGGGGGCAGTTTCGGGATGAACGCCGACACCAGCGAAATGCCCAAGACCGCAATGGGGATGTTGATCCAGAAGATCCAGCGCCAGTCGAAATAGGTGGTGATGAAGCCGCCAAGCAGCGGCCCCATCACCGGGCCAAGAAGGCCGGGCACCGTCAGCCACGCCAGTGCACCGACCAGCCCCGCTTTCGGCGTGGCGCGCAGCAC
>JBGSRQ010000471.1:0-3797 GCA_041737515.1 Rhodobacterales bacterium
TTGCGCGCCTGCGGCTTGTCGCGCCAGAAGATCCGCTATGCGCAGGCTCTGGCAGGGACGGGGATCGACTTTGACGCGCTGGCCATCCTGCCCGACGAGGCAGTGATTGCCACGCTGGTGGCCGTGCCGGGGATCGGGCGCTGGACGGCGGAGATTTACGCGATGTTCTCGCTGGGGCGGGCGGATGTATTCGCCCCCGGCGATCTGGCGTTGCAGGAAGCCGCGCGGATTCTGTTTGATCTGCCCGCACGTCCGGTTGAGCGGGACCTGCGCGCCATGGCGGAAAGCTGGTCGCCCTGGCGATCGGTTGCGGCGCGGATTTTGTGGGCCTATTACCATGTGATCAAGACACGCGAGGGGATATGATGACACGGCAACTTTCCAGCGGGCGGCGCGAACCTGCGTCTGGTGTGGTGCGCAGTCTGGTGGTCTTTGTGCATGGCTACGGTGCCAATGGGGCGGATTTGCTGGGGCTGGCGGACCCTTTGGCACCGCATCTGCCCGATACATTGTTCGTGTCACCCGATGCGCCCGAGCGCTGCACGGGTGGCGGGTCTGGATTGCAGTGGTTTGCGATTCCCTGGATTGACGGGTCGTCCGAGGCGGTGGCCGCGGCGGGGTTGGCTGCGGCGGCAGATGATCTGAACGCGTTTCTGGACTCCGAGCTTTCAACCGCCGGGTTGGGGCCGGATCGCCTTGTGCTGATCGGATTTTCGCAGGGCGCGATGATGAGCCTGCATGTGGCGCCCCGCCGGGCGCAGGCGATCGCCGGGGTGGTTGCTATTTCGGGGCGGCTTCTGGTGCCGGAACGGCTGGAGGCGGAGGCGTTGGTGAAGCCGCCCGTGTTGCTCATTCACGGTGATCAGGACCCTGTGGTGCCGTTTGATGACATGGGCCGGGCCGGGCAGGTGCTGACGGCGGCGGGGTTCGAGACCTTTGGCCATGTAATGCAGGGCACCGGGCACGGAATTGCACCCGATGGCTTGCAGGTGGCGCTTTCGTTTCTGCACGACCGTCTGGTGTAACCGGCGTCACGGCCTTGTCATGGGGCCACGGTAAGAACGGTGGCACCTTGCAAAATCAAGGGGCTTGTCAGGCGCCAAACGCCATATATAGTTTGGGACGATCAGGCGGTGCTGCAAAACCGCCACGCGAGACATCAAAGGCGGGAGCTTTTGCGAATGGACGGCGATTTCAGGACGACTTTCGTGCGCGAGCCTGCGGGGCTGAAACATTACCCGGCGCTGGTTCTGAACGCCGATTTCCGCCCGTTGTCGTATTACCCCCTGTCGCTGTGGCCCTGGCAAGAAGCGATAAAGGCGGTGTTTCTGGACCGGGTGACGATCGTTGCCGAATACGAACAGGTGGTGCGCAGCCAGAGGTCCGAGGTCCGAATACCTTCCGTGGTTGTGCTGAAAGATTATGTGAAACCCCAAAAGCGCGTGGCCTTCACGCGCTTTAATCTTTTCTTGCGGGACGCGTTTTGCTGTCAGTATTGCGGCGCGCGGGGTGATCTGACGTTTGACCATGTGCTGCCGCGCGCGCGGGGCGGTGTCACCTCGTGGGAGAACGTGGTTGCGGCCTGTTCGCCCTGCAATCTGCACAAGGGGTCAAAGACGCTGAAGCAATCGGGGCTCGCCCTTGCCAACCGCCCGCGACAGCCGACTGCCGAGGAAATGCAGGCCCATGGCCGCCGCTTTCCACCCAACCACCTGCACGACTCGTGGCTTGATTTCCTGTATTGGGATGCTGAACTCGACGCGTAGGTTGCGCAGTCCTTTGCGGCCCCGTTCGCGGATGCTAGACTTGTCGGAAGCGCGGCGTTAAAAGGACGGCGTTAGCGCTAACGAAGCGGCATGGAAGGCAGGCAAAGTGATGGTATCGCGCGTCATTCCGGTGGATCCCTTTGATCTTGTGGTCTTTGGCGGCACCGGCGATCTGGCAAAACGCAAGATCATTCCGGGCCTGTTCCGCCGCTTTCTGGCGGGCCAGATGCCGGGCGAAAGCCGCATCATCGGCGCGGCGCGGTCCGAAATGGATGATGCGGGTTTCCGCGATTTGGCCAAGGCCGCGATCGAAGAATTCGTGGCCAAGGGCAAACGCGACGCCGAAAAGATCGCTGAATTTCTGGACCGTCTGCATTATGTCGCGATTGATGCCACCGGCGACGGCGGCTGGCCGAAACTGAAAGAGCTGATGCGCCCCGGTGTGGTGACGGCATTCTATTTCTCGGTCGCGCCGTCATTGTTCGGTGCGATTGCGGAACGGCTGCACAAACATGCAATTGCAGCCGATGACAGCCGGATCGTGGTGGAAAAGCCCTTTGGCCGCGATCTTGCCAGCGCGAGGGACCTGAACGCGACGCTGGCGCTGCATTTCCGAGAAGATCAGATTTACCGCATCGACCATTATCTGGGCAAAGAAACGGTGCAGAACCTGATGGCGGTGCGCTTTGCCAACATCCTGTTCGAGCCTTTGTGGAAATCGGAATACGTCGATCACGTTCAGATCACCGTAGCCGAGACGGTGGGCGTGGACGGGCGCGGGGCCTATTACGACAAATCGGGTGCGATGCGCGATATGGTGCAGAACCATATGATGCAGCTTTTGTGCCTGATCGCGATGGAGCCGCCCTATCATTTCGACCCCAACGCCGTGCGCGATGAAAAGCTGAAGGTGATACGCGCTCTTGATCCGGTAAGGCCGGATGACATCGTGCGCGGGCAATACAACGGGGCCAAGGGGGAGGGCTACACGGATCACGCCGAAAACCCCGCGTCAAAGACCGAAAGCTATATCGCGATGAAGGTCAGCCTGTCGAACTGGCGCTGGAAGGGCACGCCCTTTTATCTGCGCACCGGCAAGCGGTTGCGCGCGCGCACGTCGGAAATTGCAATCACCTTCCGTGAGCCGCCGCATTCGATTTTCGACGATGCAAGCGGCTGGCGCGAAAATGTGCTGGTGATCCGCCTGCAGCCCAATGAAGGCATGAACCTGATGGTGATGATCAAGGAACCGGGGCCGGGCGGCATGCGCCTGACCCAGGTGCCGCTGGACATGAGCTTTGCCGAAGCTCTGGGCGAGGAAGGCACCGACATTCCCGACGCTTACGAACGCCTGATCATGGATGTTATCCGGGGCAACCAGACCCTGTTCATGCGCGGCGACGAGGTAGAGGCCGCCTGGGCGTGGACCGACCCGATCATTCAGGGCTGGGAAGACCGGGGCGACAAACCGCAGGGCTATGATCCGGGAACATCCGGCCCCGAGGATGCGTTGATGCTGATGCACCGCGACGGGCGGCGCTGGCGCGAGATCAAAGAATGAAATTTGTAGAATATCCCGACCGTGAATTGATGATGCTGGCCTTGGCCAAGACATTGGCAAGCGAACTGGGTGCGGCCCTGCGCCAGCACGGCCGTGCGACGTTCTGCGTGCCCGGTGGCACCACGCCGGGACCGGTGTTTGATACGATTTCGGGCGTCGATCTGGACTGGGGCAAGGTGTTCGTCCTTTTGAACGATGAACGCTGGGTGCCCGAAGACCATCCGCGATCCAACACCCGGTTGTTGCGTCAGCGCCTGTTGCGCGGCAGGGCGGCGAATGCGGAATATGTGCCGCTTTACGCGCCGACCGATACGCCGGAAGAGGCACTTGACGCGTTGTCGAACGGGATCGAGACGCATCTTCCGATCTCGGTTCTGCTTCTGGGCATGGGCGGGGACATGCACACGGCCTCGCTTTTCCCCGGCGCCGACCGGCTGGCCGAGGCGATGGCCCCGGATGCCCCCGCCCTG
>JBGSRQ010000511.1:0-1735 GCA_041737515.1 Rhodobacterales bacterium
CCGACGCCAGCCTCGTGACGCCGGGCGCCATCGGTCAATCCCCCACAGCCTCGCGCCAATGGCGGCGGCACATCGAAACATAGGTTTCATTGCCGCCGATCTGCACCTGATCGCCGTCATCCAGCGCCCGACCGTCCGGCCCCTTGCGCACCACCATCGTCGCTTTCTTGCCGCAACGGCAGATCGTGCGAACCTCGCGCATCTCATCAGCAAGCGCCAGCAGGGCGGCCGAGCCGGGAAACAACTCGCCCCGGAAATCAACGCGCAGCCCGTAGCACATGACCGGCACCCCCAGATCATCAACCACGCGGGCCAGTTGCCAGACCTGCGTCTTGGTCAGGAACTGCGCCTCGTCCAGAAAGATGCAGGCCACCGCGCCCTGCGCCAATCGCGCGGCGATGGCCACGAACAGATCATCGTCCGGCCCGAAAGTATCGGCGTCTTCGGAAATGCCGATGCGGCTGGCAATGCGCCCCGTGCCCGCCCGGTCATCCAACCGCGCGATCATCAGATACGTCGCCATTCCGCCTTCGCGATAGTTGTAGGATGCCTGCAGCAGGGTGGTCGATTTCCCCGCATTCATCGTCGAGTAATTGAAATAAAGCTTCGCCATACCTGCCCATAACGCGAAGGCCCCGCCCCCCGCAAGAGAAGGACGAGGCACATGCCAGCGGTGAGCGGGCGGGGATCCGCGGTCCGTGAGTTGGCTTCTTTCGCGTCACGCACGGGGATGGGGGCACAGCGGCCGCCAGAACTTGTCAACACTGTCCCTCGGGGTATCCTCCCCGATTACATGATCAGTCACACTGGTACGATTGACGGGTCCGCCGCAGGTCTGAAAACACATTCACCATCCAACGCAGGCAACAGCACGACGGACCCCCACCCATCCGGCGCTGGGGACGCCGGACACTCACTACGGTTCCGGTTGCCCGGAACTGGATTATGAATGACAAATCCTGTGCGTCCGATTAATGGGAAAAGATTGACACATTTCCCCGGCCCTGCCGGAAAGCGCGAACGGACCGACCCTATGAGCACGACAAGTTATCTCAAGAAACACACCGAAGCCCTTGTGAAGGATGTGGGAATTGAGGCCGCTTGCGCGTTGACGGGAAAATCCAAGGCGACGCTGGGGCGCTACTATTCCGACTCTGATGAACACGGCGACCGCTTCATGCCGATAGATGTGGTGGCCGCCCTGGAGGCTGCATCCAGCTTTCCGCATGTCACCAGCGCGCTTGCCGATCTGCGCGGCGTCACGATGTCGTATGACAATGACCGGCGGAACGCGAAATCTGCGGGGGTCAATTCAGATGTGGTGGCGCTGGCCCAGCGGTTCGGGATGCTGATGGCCGAATACAATCAGGCCATCGGCGACGGAAAAATCTCGATCAACGAGGCGAAACGGCTGCTGCGCGAAACCCTTGCCATTCAGCAGGTGCTGCTGGAAATGAAGCTGAACCTGGAGGATGAGGCGGGCTGAACACCCGCCCCTCTTTTCAGGCCATCCAGCGCGAGGCACTGATTCAGACGGTGCGCTGACTTACGCAGCGCGCCGTGGGGCGCTGAGTTACGCAGTGCGCCGTGGGGCGCTGGGGCGACGGTTCTGCGAAGGCTTTGACGGTGCGCCAAAACCACCCTGCGGACGGCCAGCCGGTTTGGCAGACGCGGGCTTTGCCGCACCGCCGGATTTCGGCTTGCCCGACCCGCCGGCCCAGGCCTTTTTCGCTTG
>JBGSRQ010000010.1:0-14697 GCA_041737515.1 Rhodobacterales bacterium
TGCCCCGCAACCGCTCCGAACGCCGCCGCAGCAACTCGAGCGTGGCAAGCAGCGCGATGGAGATGGCCACCAGCAGCGTGGCAACGGCGAGGATCGTCGGGCTGATCTGCTCGCGCAGGCCGGTGAACATCTGCCACGGCAGCGTTTTTTCACCCGGCGCCCCAAGGAACAGCACCACCACCACCTCGTCAAACGAGGTGATGAAAGCGAACAGCCCCCCCGCCACGACGCCCGGCAGGATCAGCGGCATCTGCACCCGGAAAAACGTCTGCACCGGCCCCGCCCCCATGCTGAGCGATGCGCGGGTCAGCGAATGGTCAAATCCGACCAGCGTGGCCGTCACGGTGATGATCACGAAGGGAATCCCCAAGGCCGCATGCGCCAGAACAACGCCCCAATAGGTGCCCTGCAGCCCGATGCGGCTGTAAAAGAAATACATGCCGGCTGCCGAAATGATCAACGGCACGATCATTGGCGAAATCAGGATGGCCATGATCGCGCGTTTGAAAGGGACATGACTTTGGCTAAGGCCGATGGCCGCCAATGTGCCCAGCGCCACCGCAATCAGCGTCGCGGGCGGCGCGATCTTCAGCGAATTCCAAAGCGGCCCCTGCCAGTCAGGGTTGTTGAAGAAATCGGCATAATGCTTGGTCGAGAATCCGGCCGGATCAAGGCGCAGCATTTCCGGCGTGAAGGTGAAGAAATCCTGCGCATTGAAGCTGAGCGGGATGATGATGATGATCGGCGCGATCAGGAAAAAGAAGATCAGCCCGCAAATCACGCGGAACGCATAATACCAGATACGCTGGCCCGGGGTGGCATAGATAGGCAGGGCCATGGATCAGCCTCCCAGCTTGACGTTGTCGATGCCCACGATGCGGTCGTAGGCCCAATACAGCAGCATGACCGCTGCCAGCAAGATCGTGCCGAGGGCCGCCGCCAGACCCCAGTTCAGCGTGCTGGAGATATGATAGGCGATCCGGTTGGAGATGAACGTGCCGCTCGTTCCACCCACCAGCGCCGGCGTAATGTAATAACCGATGGCCAGAATGAACACGAGGATCGACCCCGCGCCGATGCCCGGCACCGATTGCGGGAAATATACGCGCCAGAACGCCGTCCAGTTGTTCGCCCCCATGCTTTTGGCGGCGCGCAGGTAATAGGGCGGGATCGTTTTCATTACGGAATAAAGCGGCAGGATCATGAACGGCAAAAGGATATGCGTCATCGCAATGATCGTGCCGGTCTGGTTGTTGATCAGCTCCAGCCGTTTCTGATCGGAAATGATATGTGTCCAGACCAGCACATCGTTGATCACCCCTTCGCGCTGCAAAAGCACCTTCCACGCCGAGGTGCGCACCAGAAGTGACGTCCAGAATGGCAGCAGCACAAGGATCATCAGCAAGTTGGCTGACCGGTTCGGCAGGTTCGCGCACAGCCACGCAATCGGATAGCCCAGCAGGATACACGACAGCGTAATCGTCATCGACATGATCAGCGTGCGCTGAAACAGCAGGCCATAGATGCTTTCCGTTTTGGGCAGGCTTTCTACGCCATCCGGCGTCATCCGCAGATCGACGGCGTTCAGAAAATAGCCCGCAGTGAACTTGCCGCTGAAAATCCGGATTGTCTGCCAGATGCCGGGTTCGCCCCAACGCGGATCGTCGGCGATAAAAAGGTCCTTGTAGGACACCGGCTGAAGGCTGGCCGACGTTACCGCCGGCATGCCGGGTGCGGATGACCCGGCACGGACATCCTGCGCAAGCGCCGTAAAAACGAAATCCGTCGGAAGGGTTTCTTCGGGCTTCTTGTTGCGCAGTTCGGTCGTCAGCCTGGCAAAGGCCGTATAGGCGCTGGCGGTTTGCGGAAAGGCATCCTGGATCGCCTTGTCGTCCATCCAGCCAGCCCACGCGGCGGGGTCGGCAAAGTCCGGGTCCAAGGCCGCGAATTGCTTGGCATAATCGCCCTTGGCAAACTTGCCCACCGAGCGGCCCGACGCGCGGAAAAGCGACGATGCGCCGCCGAATTCGTAATTCAGCCGCGTGCCCAGCTGGCTGTGCAGCTTGTAGCGCTCGGCGATGACCAGATCGGTGTAAAGTGCGGCATAGACCGGCTCATCGGGCAGCGGAGATTTGGCGGCATCCCAAGATTTCAAGGCCGCGACGGTGCGCGGAATAGTGTCGGATACGATGTTGTTCTGAACCGATCGGAAAAGCATGTCCGCGATCGGGGCTACAAAGCTGAGCAGCACAAACAAAAGCAGAGGCGCTATCAGTAACAGCGCGCGCAATTTCTGACGCCGCAGCGCGCGGTTCAGCGAATGGCGCAACGGGCGGCCATCGGCGGCAAGGACAAGGCCTGTGGTGTCTGACATTGGCGTTATACCTGCTTCTTTCCGGTTCGGCTCGGCTTGAAGAAAACGGGCGGAGCTTGAGGAAAGCCCCGCCCGTTGCCGGATTATTGTGCCAGCCAGGCCTGGAACTTGGCTTCGACGTCATCCGAATTGTCAGCCCACCATTCGATGTTGTTCACCAGATAGTTCTTCTGGTTGGCAGGGTTGGTCGGCATTTGCGGACCCATTTCGATGCCAAGGGTGGCATGCTTGCCGACCAGCGGCTGCGACGACGCGCGCGCCGGACCATACGAGATGTACTTGGCCTGATCTGCCAGACGCTGCGTGTCGGTGGCAAAGTTCAGGAAGTGCATCGCACGCTTCTGACGGGCTTCGTCCAGACCGGCGGGCACAACCCAGCCGTCAAAGTCGAACACTTGCCAATCCCAAAGCATCGCAATCGGCTGGTTCTGTTCGGCAATCGCCGAGAACAGACGACCGTTGTAGGTAGAACCCATGACGACCTCTTTATCAGCCAGAAGCTGCGGTGTTTCGGCACCCGCCGACCACCAGACCACATCACCCTTGATGGTGTCGAGCTTGGCCAGCGCACGCTCTACCCCGCCATCCGACGACATCACGGTGTACAGATCGTCCTTGGCCACGCCATCACACAGCAGGGCCCATTCCAGGTTTTTCTTCGGGCGCTTTTCCAGCGACCGCTTGCCGGGGAATTTGGCAGTGTCGAACACGTCGCACAGGCTGGTCGGCGTGGCGCCATTCCACTCGGCCACATCGGTGCGATACCCGAATGTGGTCGAGAACACGATCTGCGGAATGAAGCACGAGTTGATCAGCGACGGGCCAAAGTCAGCGGTCGCGGTGGAACCATCGGTTCCGGCCGCAAGGTCGGCATCGGCGTCGATTTCAATCGCAAGACCTTCATCGCAGGCGCGCTGCGAATCCGGGCCTTCCACGTCAACCAGATCGTAGGCTGCATTGCCGGCTTCTTTGGCGGCACGCATCTTGGAGATGCTTTCGTTCGCACCCTCGTCATAGGTAATCTTGATGCCGGTCAGCGCGGCGTAGGGATCGGAATAGGCGGCAACCTGGCTGGCCTGATAGGCCCCGCCCCAAGACATGATAACCATCGAATCGGCGCATCCGTCGCAAGGCGGCAGGTCTTGCGCCCAGGCGGCCAGCGGGGCCAGCGAAAGAACCGCCGCTCCCATCAGTTTGTTCATTTTCATAATATACTCCCGTTGTCCCGGTTTGAAGTCGAAGGAAGCCGCGTTCCGGGATTGGCGGCCCCTATTCCATAGATCAGGCGTCCAGCGCCCGGCAATCTTCGGGCTGCCAGCCGATCTCGATCATCTGGCCCGGCACCATCCGCTGCTGATCGGCGGCGTTGCGAACCTTGATGACGAAATCCTCGCGGCCCGCGACCTTTAGCCGGGTGCGCAGGATGTCACCCATATAGATGAATTCCAGCACTTCGGCTTTCAGCGTATGCGCGCCTTCCATCAGGCGGCTCTTGTTGGTCTCCACACGCTCGGGCCGGATCGACACTTTGGTGCGTTCGCCAACGCGGGTCACGTTCACGGGCCGTGCGTCGATGATCTCGCCCGAGTCGAGCTTCACCGTGCAGACAGTCTGATTGATCTCGGTCACGACACCGGTCAACGTATTGTTCTCGCCGATGAACTGGGCGACGAAACTGTTGGTCGGGCGTTCATAAAGTTCATCCGGCGGCGCAAGCTGCTGGATCACACCATCGTTGAACACGGCAACCCGGTCTGACATGGTTAGCGCTTCGGTCTGGTCGTGGGTCACATAAACAACCGTGATCCCCAGGTTATCGGCGATGCGCTTGATTTCAAACTGCATGTGTTCGCGCAACTGCTTGTCCAGCGCGCCCAAGGGTTCGTCCATCAGCACCAGCTCGGGTTCAAACACCAAAGCGCGCGACAACGCGATGCGTTGCTGCTGGCCGCCCGAAAGTTGTGCCGGACGCCGGCCGCCGAATTCACCCATCTGCACCATGTCGAGCGCGCGTTTGACCTTGGCCTCACGCTCGGATTTGCCCAGCTTGCGGACCTCAAGCGGGAACGACAGGTTTTCGGCCACCGTCATATGCGGAAAAAGCGCATAGTTCTGGAACACCATTCCGATTCCGCGCTTGTTTGGCGGAATATTGTTGATCGACTGCCCGTCCAGGCGAATCTCGCCATGCGTGGCCGTCTCGAATCCCGCCAGCATCATCAGGCACGTCGTCTTGCCCGACCCCGACGGACCAAGCATCGTCAGAAACTCGCCTTTCGGGATCGAAAGGTTCAGGTCTTTGACAACCAGCGACAGGCCGTCATAGCTTTTCTGAACGCGTTCAAATTCGACGTAGGCGGGCTTCGGGGAAGGGCTTGTCAATCAGAGCCTCATTCTTGCGGGCGATCATTCCGGTGCGGAGTTGGTGTTCCTTTTTGGGGCACCCGGCTTTCAGATGCAACCGCTTCGACCTAAAAACTGGCAAAACAGAAGGGAAAGCCGGGTGATCTGCCAAAAATTCAGCCAACCACGTTGAACGCCGGGCCGTAGGGATACTTCGTGATATCTTCGGCTCCGTCTTCGGTGATGAACAGGATGTCGTGTTCGCGGTAGCCTCCCGCTCCTGGCTGACCTTCGGGAATGGTCAGCATCGGCTCCATCGAGATCACCATGCCGGGTTCCAGCACCGTGTCGATATCCTCGCGCAACTCCAACCCGGCCTCGCGGCCATAGTAATGCGACAACACACCAAACGAGTGGCCGTATCCGAAGGTGCGGTATTGCAAAAGCTGCCGCTCCTCCAGAAAATCGTTTATCCTGGCGGTCACGGCCGCGCATGAGACGCCGGGTTTCAGAAGGCTCATCCCGTATTCGTGGGCTGCGATGTTCGCCTCCCAGATGCGCAGGCTGGCCGGATCAACCTCGCGCACGAACATCGTGCGTTCCAGCGCGGTGTAATAGCCCGAGATCATCGGAAATGTGTTCAGGCTAAGGATATCACCGACCTGCATCTGGCGCGACGTGACCGGGTTGTGCGCGCCATCGGTGTTGATGCCCGACTGAAACCATACCCAGGTGTCGCGGTATTCGGCATCGGGAAAGCGTTTTGCAATCTCCAGTTCCATCGCGTCGCGGCCCGCCATCGCGACATCAATTTCGCGCGCACCGGCCCGCACCGCATCGTGGATCGCATGGCCACCGACATCGGCCACGTTTGCGCCGTGGCGGATCAATACCAGTTCGGCGGGCGATTTGTGCATCCGCTGGCGCATTGTAAAGGGTGCCAAGTCAATACGGGACTTGGGCGACAGGAACGCATCCAGCTTGCTGCTTTGCAGCAGGGTCAGATGGTCGCCTTCAAATCCGATCACACGACCCGCGCCCGTGACCGATGCAATCACGCGCCAGTAATTGTCGCGCTGCCAGTCGGTGTAAGTGATGTTGTCGCCGTGGCAGCGCCGCCACGGCTGACCCGCATCAATGCCCGCGCTGATCGTGACCGACTGATCCGCCGTTACAACCAAACCGTAAGGCCGCCCGACCGAGCAATACAGAAAACCCGAATAATACGAGATGTTGTGCATGGAGGTCAGCACCGCGGCATCAACCCCCTGCTCGGCCATGATCTTGCGCAGCCCTGAAAGCCGCGCATCATATTCGGCGGACGCAAACGGCAACACGCGGTCGCCTTGATGAAAACGGTAATGTTCCGGACGATTTGTCATGTTCAGACCCCAAGAAGCGGGGCGGGACGCATCCCGGGACCCCACGAAAGATCCCGGCGTGCAGGACGACATCGGATATCTCCGAAAGCGCGGGGATGCCCCCTGTGGCGACGCCATCGCCACGGCTTGACAAAGACTTTATCCCGCCGCCGCACGAATGCAAGTCGCCCAACGACACGCGCGGGGCCAGAACCGCACTTTCGCCGGTTGATGCCAGAGAATTGGGCACCAAACCGGGCATCACGCGGCAAGACCTTCCGACGATAACAGAAAAGACCATTACAGACTGCCTTCGCAAGAAAAGATCTTGACTGAAAACCCCCGGCCAGACGAACCTGCCTTTCAGGCACCGATTTCGTCCATGTCGCAACGGGCGCGGTTTTTGCTTATGGTCTGTAAACACGTCAAACACCTGATGGAAGGTCTAACCCCCAGATGCCAGCATGGTGCAGCACCTACGTCAGGATCATCGAGGCGATCAACTATCGCGTTGGCCGGTTCGCGATGTATCTGTTGTTTGCGATGATGGCGGTTCTGCTGTGGTCTTCCATCACCAAGATCATCCAGTTGCCTGCGATCTGGACGCTGGAAATGGCGCAGTTCATCCTTGTTGCCTATTACCTGCTGGGTGCACCCTACACGTTTCAGCTTGATACCAACGTGCGGATGGATCTGCTTTATGCCCGCCAGAGCCCGCGCCGCAAGGCGATCTGGGATGCGGTCACGGTGTTCGTGCTGATCTTCTATCTGGGCGTCATGCTGTACGGGGCCATGGGCAGCACGATCTATTCGTTCGAGACGTCCGAGCGTGCGCCGACGGCGTGGCGACCCTATCTCTGGCCGATCAAGGTGATCATCTGCATCAGCTTCGTTCTGATGATCCTGCAGGCGGCGGCGCATCTGATCCGCGATGTCGCCGTCTGGCGCGGCAAGGAAATCTGATGCCGTACGAGTGGATCGCCATTCTGATGTTTTCGACGATGCTGCTGATGATGATCACCGGGCAGCGGGTGTTCGGGGCTATCGGCTTTGTCGCCGTGATCGCCGCGATTGCGCTTTGGGGGCCAGGCGGGTCGGACATGGGCTTTTCGTCCATCATGAAGCTGATGAAGTGGAATGCCCTTCTGACGCTGCCGATGTTCGTGTTCATGGGCTATGTGATGTCGGAAAGCCGTCTGGCCGAAGACATGTACAAGATGTTCCACGTCTGGTTTGGGCCATTGCCCGGCGGCCTTGCGGTGGGCACGATCCTTCTGATGGTGATGATTTCCGCCATGAACGGGTTGTCCGTCGCGGGCATGGCGATCGGGGCCACGATTGCCTTGCCGGAATTGTTGAAACGCAACTATGACAAGCTGATGATTTCGGGTGTCATCCAGGGCGGATCAAGCCTTGGCATTCTGATCCCGCCATCGGTTGTGCTTGTACTGTTCGCGCAAATCGCGCGCCAGCCGGTCAGCCAGTTGTGGCTGGCAGGCGTGTTTCCGGGGCTGCTGATGGCGGTGCTGTTTATTCTGTATATCGTCATTCGCTGCTGGTGGAACCCTTCGCTCGCGCCCGCCATGTCGGCCGAAGAACGCGCGGCGATCACATGGGCCGAGCGTTTCCGGCTGTTGCAGGCCGCACTTTTGCCCATCATCATTTTCGCCGCTATGATGATCCCCTTTGTCAAAGGCTGGACCAGCCTGACCGAGGCCTCGGTCATCGGCGCGCTGACCTCTGTTCTTGCCGCCGTGCTGAAACGCCGCTTCACCCGCGAAGTGTTTGAAACGGCAACGCGCAACACGCTGGCCATCACCGTGATGTTCATGCTGATCATCATGGCCGCCCTGTCGTTCGGGGCGGTGTTCGACGGGCTTGGCGCTGGCCGCGCCATCGAGAACTTCTTTGTCAGCGATCTGGGCCTGAGCGCATGGGAAGTGCTGATCCTGATGCAGCTCAGCTTTCTGATCATGGGCATGTTTCTGGACGATACCGCGATGCTGGTGATTGTCGCGCCCATCTATGTGGGGCTCGCCAAGGCGTTCGGATTTGATCTGATCTGGTACGGAGTGCTTTACACCATCACTTGCCAGATTGCGTACCTGACACCGCCGTTCGGCTATAATCTGTTCCTGATGCGCGCCATGGCTCCGCCCGATTTTACCCTGCCGATGATTTACCGTTCGGTTTTTCCGTTCGTTCTTGTCATGCTGCTGACCTTGGTGCTGGTGATGATTTTCCCGCAAATTGCACTCTGGCTGCCCGAAAAACTGCTATGAAACCAGAACAGACCCCGCCAACGGGGCGATATTTTCAACATGGAGAACCACAATGACCACAAGACGCAAGTTTATCACCACCGGCGCGCTGGGCGCTGCCGCAGCCTCGCTTGGCGCACCTGCCGCAATGGCGCAAGCGCCGATCAAGTGGCGGATGCAGACCTACGCGGGCACTGCCTTGGGCGCCGAGGTGGTTAAGCCCGCTGTCGATGCCTTCAACCTGATCGCGCAGGGCCAGATGGAGATCGAGCTTTTCTATGCCGACCAGCTTGTGCCAACGGCCGAATTGTTCCGCTCCATGCAGAACGGCACGATTGATGCGGTGCAGTCGGATGACGATTCGATGGCGTCACCCACCGAGGTGACGGTGTTCGGCGGGTATTTCCCGCTGGCGCTGCGCTATTCTCTCGATGTGCCCGCGATGTTCAATCACTACGGTCTGGACGCGATCTGGAAGGAAGAATACGCCAAGGTCGGCGTCAAGCACATCTCGGCGGGAAGCTGGGATCCGTGCCATTTTTCGATGAAAGAACCGGTAACATCGCTTGCAGATCTGAACGGCAAGCGCGTCTTTACCTTTCCCACGGCGGGTCGGTTCCTTGCGCAGTTCGGCGTGGTTCCCGTGACCCTGCCGTGGGAAGATATCGAGATCGCCCTTCAAACCGGTGAACTTGATGGCGTCGCATGGTCGGGCATCACCGAGGTTTACACGGCCTCATGGGCCAAACTTGCGCCGAACTTCCTGACCAACAACATTTCGGGCGCGTGGATCGGGCATTTCTTTGCAAATATGGAACGCTGGGATGCCGTTCCGCCGCATTTGCAGGAACTGATGCGCGTGTGCTTCGAGCAGTCGCATTACTACCGCCAGCACTGGTACTGGGCAGGCGAGGCGCGTCTGCGTGTTGAAGGGGCCGATACCAAACTGACCTCGATCCCAGACACGGAATGGGCGACCGTCGAGGAAGCCGCGCAGAAGTTCTGGGATGAGATCGCGGCCGAATCCGAAACCAAGGCCAAGGTCGTCGAAATCTTCCGCAACTACAACGCAACGATGGTCAAGGCGGGCCGCCCGTATCGCAACGTCTGATCTTTCAGAAGATCGGGAAACGGGCAGGCCTCGGTCTGCCCGTTTCTTTTTGACCGGTCCCGCGATCAGCCCCGTCGTCCGGCCGCCGCGGCCCGCACAACCTCGGCCACCTGCATGAAGTCCTTGGTCAGGGGGCTGGTCTTGCGCCATATCATGCCGATGGTCCGTTGTGGTTGCGGCGGGGCAAAGCGGGTCAGCGATACCATGGCCGACCGGGTTTCGACGGACACCGCCATGTCCGGAATCAGCGTCACCCCAATACCCGCGCTGACCATCTGCACCAGCGTGGACAAAGAGCTTCCGTCGAGTATCTCGCGCGGGCGGGCCTGCGTCATGTTGCAAAACGACAGTGCCTGATCGCGAAAGCAATGCCCCTCCTCCAGCAGCAAAAGCCGCATCTCGCGCAGGGCCTCGGGGTTGGGCGCAGGTTTTCCGGCATCTGCCGCAGGACGGACCAGCACGAAGTCCTCGGTGAAAAGCGCCACTTCGGTGAACGATGGTTCCGACACCGGCAGTGCCACAATGGCCGTGTCTATCCGCCCTTCGGCCAGTTCCTGTATCAGTTTTGGCGTCAGCGTTTCGCGCACATGGATATCCAGATCGGCATTAAGCCGCGTCAGATCACCAATGATCGCGGGCAAAAGATAGGGTGCAACGGTGGGAATCACACCGATGCGCAGCCGCCCCACCAACCGATCTTGCGAGGCCCGCACCAGATCGCCCAACTCGTCCACCGAACGCAGGATCAGCCGCGCCCGCGCCGAAAACTCGGCCCCGATGTTGGTCAGCCGCACCTGCCGCGCGCCGCGTTCGAACAGAACCGAACCCAGCGTTTCCTCCAACTCTTTGATCTGCATCGAAAGTGCGGGTTGCGAAATGGCGCAGGCATCTGCCGCCCGGCCAAAATGGCCGTGCGCGGCCAAGGCCTCGAAATACCGCAGCTGTTTGAGGGTCAGGTTTTGCATAAGCTCACATTATCAGAACAATCAGAAAATCAAACTTAAACTAATGGCCCAGATTTGCTACACCATTGCTAACGGAAGGCGTGGGGTCATCGATTCCCTGCGCATCGGGATGCAGGGCAACCCGCTTGAACCGAAATCCGCGCGGCTCGCTTCGCTTTTTGCTGAGCCGAAACGCCTTTGAATTCGACGGTCCTGCCAGCAGGCAAGACCCTTATCACAGCCTGAACTGGAGATTGAAATGGACGGAAACGACACCGCAACCACAAGCAAATGCCCTGTCATGCACGGGTCAGGCAGCCACACAAGCCTGTCGGTCCAGTCCAACAAGGATTGGTGGCCCAACCAGCTTAACCTTCGGATGTTGCACCAGAATTCCGCACTGTCAAACCCGATGCAGCCCGAGTTCGACTATGCCGAGGCATTCGGAAAGCTGGATTACACCGCGCTGAAGGCCGACCTGACCGCGCTGATGACCGACTCGCAGCCCTGGTGGCCCGCCGATTATGGCCATTACGGCCCATTTTTCGTTCGCATGGCATGGCATTCGGCTGGCACCTACCGCACGGCCGACGGGCGCGGCGGGGCCTCTTCGGGCTCGCAGCGGTTCGCGCCGCTGAACTCGTGGCCCGACAACGTGAACCTTGACAAGGCGCGCCGCCTGCTGTGGCCGATCAAGCAAAAATACGGCAATGCGATTTCGTGGGCCGACCTGATGGTGCTGACCGGGAATGTCGCCCTGGAATCCATGGGCTTCAAGACCTTTGGTTTTGGGGGCGGCCGCGTAGATATCTGGGAACCCGAGGAAGACATCTATTGGGGCAACGAAGACGTCTGGCTGGACGACAAGCGCTATACCGGCGACCGTCAGTTGGAAAATCCGCTGGCCGCCGTGCAGATGGGCCTGATCTACGTCAATCCCGAAGGCCCGAACGGCAACCCTGATCCAATGGCCTCGGCCCGCGACATCCGCGAAACCTTTGCCCGGATGGCGATGAATGATGAAGAAACCGTAGCCCTGATCGCAGGCGGTCATACCTTCGGCAAAACCCACGGCGCGGGAGATGCCGCCTTGGTCGGGCGCGAGCCTGAAGGTGCGGGCATCGAGGCGCAGGGCCTTGGCTGGGCCAACAGCTTTCACAGCGGCGTGGGCGTTCACACCACCAGCAGCGGGCTTGAGGGTGCGTGGACGCCAACCCCGATCACATGGGATAACAGCTATTTCGACACTCTGTTCGGTTACGAATGGCAGCTGACAAAAAGCCCCGCCGGTGCCCAGCAGTGGACACCGACTGATCCGGCAGCAAAAACCACCGTCCCCGATGCGCATGATCCATCAAGGCGTCACGCGCCGATGATGGCAACATTCGACATCGCGTTGCGCACCGACCCCACCTATCTGGAAATCTCGCGCCGGTTTCATGCCAACCCCGACCAGTTTGCCGATGCCTTTGCCCGCGCGTGGTACAAACTGACCCACCGCGACATGGGACCGCGCACCCTGTATCTGGGGTCCGAGGTTCCGGCCGAAGAACTGTTGTGGCAAGACCCTGTCCCGGCGCCGAAGGGCAAACAGATTGATTCAGGCGATTTGCCGGCGCTGAAGGCGGCGATCCTCGCAACCGGGCTTTCGGTAGCGGAACTTGTCAGCACCGCCTGGGCCTCGGCCTCCACGTTCCGCGGGTCTGACAAGCGGGGCGGGGCCAACGGCGCGCGCTTGCGTTTGGCGCCGCAAAAGGACTGGGCCGTGAACCAGCCTGCCCAACTGGCTGGCGTTCTGGCCAAGTTGGAGGGCGTGCAGGCGGCCTTCAACGCGGGCGGCAAGCATGTGTCCCTGGCAGATCTGATCGTGCTGGGTGGTTCGGTCGGCGTAGAGAAAGCCGCGAAAGCTGCTGGCCATGACGTAACGGTGCCCTTCGCACCGGGCCGCACCGATGCGTCCCAAGACCAGACCGATGTCGAATCCTTCGCCGTGCTGGAGCCGGCGGCGGACGCGTTCCGCAATTATCAACCCCGCGCCTATACCGTTTCGGCCGAGGAACTGATGGTGGATCGCGCGCAACTGCTCACCCTGACAGCGCCGGAAATGACGGTTCTGATCGGGGGTTTGCGGGTGTTGGGTGCAAATGTCGACGGGGCTGCCCACGGCGTTTTCACCAAACGCCCCGGCGCGCTGACGAACGATTTCTTCGTCAACCTGCTGGATATGGGCACCGTCTGGAAGCCGACCGGCGACGCGCAGGACATCTTTGAAGGCACCGACCGCGCGACCGGTGCGCCAAAGTGGACAGGCACGCGGGTAGACCTTGTGTTCGGTTCCAACTCGCTGCTTCGGGCATTGGCGGAAGTCTATGCCAGCGCTGACGCAAAATCGACATTCGTGCGCGATTTCGTGAAAGCATGGACCAAGGTCATGAACCTTGACCGGTTCGATCTGGCCTGATTGACCAAACGGCGCTCCGGCTTTCCGGGGCGCCGTTTTCCATTTCGCCTCCGCACACGTTGAAAGACCGTTCCACACGGTCATCATCCGGCAGATCGGCGTGACCGAACTAACGGAAGGAAACATGGATTGCGCCGCTGTCCTGGCACCATGACTGCATATGTTATCGTAGCCTGACGCGATGCGGGCAGTTCAGACACCGCCGATCAAAACCACAGTCCATCCGCTCAGGATTTGGGTGGTGTGTCATCCTCGGACAGAATGCGCCATGCATCGCCTTCAAGATCGTCATACTGATTGGCCCGCAAGCTCCAAAGAAAGGCGGCAAGCCCAAGCCCGCCCAAAATCAGTGATACAGGTATCAGAACCGCAAGAATGTTCATTCCACCCCCCTGATGCGCAGCGCATTTGCGATTACGCAAAGCGAGGATAGCGACATTGCGATTGCCGCCAGAAGCGGTGTCGCAAACCCGGCGAGGGCAATCGGAATGGCAACCAGATTATACCCTGCCGCAATTGCGAAATTCTGAAGAACCCGCCGCCGTGCCAGACGGGCCAGCGCAGGAAGTGGAACCAGCGGCGTCAGATCTTCGCGCAGCAGCACGATATCCGCCGCTGCCCGCGCCGCATCGCTGGCACTTGCGGGGGCAATCGACGCGTGCGCCGCCGCAAGGGCGCCGGTGTCGTTCAACCCGTCACCCACCATCAGAACCTTGGCACCCGCATCGCCAAGCGCCTGAATATACGCTTGCTTCTGATCCGGGCCGACTTCGGCCCGCCACGTCGGGATGCCAAGGCGCGCGGCCACTGCCTGCGTTTCCGCCGCACTGTCGCCAGACAACAATTGCACATCAAGACCCTGCGCCTGCCAGCCCGCAACCAACGCCACAGCCCCGTCACGCAGATCGGAGGCAAGGAAGATGCGGTGCGCTGCGTCGCCAATCTGCACCCACGTTCCCGGCGCTTGCCCCAACCAGTCGCCCGACCCAAGGCGAACGGATTGTCCATTCCAAAGTCCACTGACTCCCTTGCCCGCAACGTGGTGAACCGCAGTCACGCGCGCCGGAGTAACGCCCTGCAGAGACGCCGCTATGGCCAGCGAAACCGGGTGGTCAGATCCGTGTGCAAGCGCCAGCGCCACCTGCGCCACCTCGCCCCGGATCATGTCTTTGCCTACGATTGGCCGGGTCAGCGTGCCGGTCTTGTCCAGCACGACCGTATCCACCTCGGCCAGACGCTCCATCGCGGTGCCGTCCTTGACCAGCACCCCGGCCCGGAACAGGCGCCCGGCCACCGTGGTTGCCACCGCAGGCACGGCCAGCCCCAAAGCACAGGGACAGGTGATGATCAGAACCGCAATCGCAATGTTGAGTGCAAGCCGAATATCGCCTGAAACCGCAAACCAACCCAGAAATGCAGCCAACGCCAGCAGATGAACGGCGGGCGCGTAAATCCGGGCAGCGCGGTCCGCGATGGCGGTATAACGGTTGCGCGCGGCCTCGGCCTGATCAACCATCGTGACCATGCGGCGCAGGGTGGTATCGGCGCCGACAGTGCTGGCACGAATGGTCAAAGGCCCGCTCAGTGCCATTTCCCCGGCCACGACCTCACTGTTGATGGAGGCCGTGGAAGGCTGGCTTTCCCCGGTCAGCATGGATCGGTCTATCAGGCTTTCGCCGTCGACCACCACACCATCCACCGGAATACGGCTGCCGGGCAGCACCAGAATTGTGTCACCCACCCGAAGATCAGCGAAATTGACCATATCCCGCGCGCCGTTGTGCAGGCGCATCACGCGGGGAACCTCAAGCGCCGCAAGCTGGGCGGCGGCGCTTTTCGCGG
>JBGSRQ010000031.1:0-22208 GCA_041737515.1 Rhodobacterales bacterium
GCCGCGCTGATCGGTCCGGTGCTGGTCAACGGCTCCCTGGCGGGCTGGCTGATCACCTTTGCCCCGGCCTTGCAAACGGCCCCGGCAGGGGGGGCGGCACTGTTGATCTATGTGGCGTTCGCTGCAGCGACTCTGATCGGCGTTTGGCTGGCGGGCGCCATGCTTCTACATCCGGCAAGGCGCACAGACACTTAAGGCGCGCTGCAGCCGGCAATCTGAACTGCCCGCGCCGACCCCAGCACGGTGATCACCACCCCGCTGCGGTCAAGGTCGAACGGTGCGCCCGTGGGCGGCACCAGATCGGCCATGGCAACCAGCCCGCCTGCATCCTGGCTGACCGTGGTTTGCGACACCCAGACATCCGGCTCGGCGGCCTCGATCACCACGGCCTGTGCGGACCCGGCACCTGCAATCCGCGCGGTCAGACGCAGACCATCCGAAATCGCCTCGGCCTCACAGGACGCGGCACCCTCTGCCACCGGCAGCGTATCCACCGCCGCCGCAATCCGCGCGTCGCTGGCCCCGGCACCTGCCAGATCGCCTGAAACACGCACCCGCGCGGGAACGCAGATATCCTCGCAAACCCCCAGATCTATGGCGCCTTCCAGATGCACGGGCAGCAACGGATCCAGTGCAGTCACCAGCAGCGGGAACACCACGTCATCGTGATAGCCAATGCTTTGCATCCCGTTGGAATGAAACACCAGTGGCGTCGGAAACTGAACTTCAACCGACTTCAGATTGACCGACCCCTCCCAGTTGAACCGGGGCGGTATGCCTGCCTCACCCGGCGCGCGCCAATAGGTCTTCCACCCGGGGCGGAGCGCCAGATGCAATCCAGCCATGCGCGTGCCCTCTTCCTGCTGCCAGCCGGGCAAAAGCCGAGCTGTCACAAGATCATCGGGGGTTTCGGCATGGGCCGTGCCACAAAGGCACAGACCTGCCAGCACAAGAAGGAACTGCTGTTTCATGCGGCGACCATACGCATTCGGGCTGTAATGAAAACTCACGTTCCGGCGACAGCTTGCCAACCGGCCATCCTGTTGCCCCGATGCCTCTTGAGCCGCACGCCCCGCCGGCCCATACTGATGCCATGACAGAACCGATGGACCTGTGCGGCTCCCTTCTGATTGCGATGCCGGGCATGGGTGACCCGCGCTTTGCCCATGCAGTCATCCTGATCTGCGCCCATTCGGAGGAGGGAGCGATGGGCCTGATCATCAACAAACCCTCACAAGCGCTAAGGTTTGACGACCTGCTGGAACAGTTGGGCATCCGACAAGCCGGTACCGCCCGGAACATCCGGGTGCATTTCGGCGGCCCGGTTGATCGCGGGCGCGGGTTCGTGCTTCATTCGCCCGATTACCGCCACAACGACCCGGATCGCGATGTGTCAACAATTCAGGTGCCCGGCGGCTTTGGCATGACGGCGACGCTGGATGTGCTGCACGCCCTTGCCCGCGGGGATGGTCCCAGTGATGCCCTTCTGGCGCTGGGTTATGCCGGCTGGGGCCCGGGCCAGCTTGAGGCCGAGATTGCCCGAAACGATTGGTTGACCACAACAGCCGAACCGCCGCTGGTCTTTTCGGCGGACGATGATGCCAAATGGCAAAATGCACTTCGTAGCATGGGGATTGAACCGCTCAGCCTGTCAGCCAGTGCTGGCCGCGCCTGAGAATGCCAAAGCGGAAATCGCCTGTCGCCGTCGGGGGTGGTCCGCTTGATCGGGTTCGGCAGATCAAACGCAGCACGCACTCGTCCGCACGGCCCAACGTGCCTTTATCTGAATCAGATCAAACGAAATCCGCTCCAGCTTTCATTTTGACCCAAATATCCGCGCCGCAGGCCCCCGCCCCGTGCCATGACCTGCCCCGGTCATCACTCCGCGTCAGCCCGCCCAAGCGGGGGCTCGATGCCCCCCGAGGGCGGCACGCCTTGCCTGTCACTCGCCGTAAGGCACCCAGACCGTCTTGACTTCGGTGGCCTGTGCAAGAAACTGCCGCCCTTCGCCCACGGTCCCGAACCAGTCCCGCGCGCGGGCGTGGTTGACCCAGGTGCGTTTCAGGTTTCCTGCTGCTTCCCGTTCGATCAGGGCTGAAATATCGGCGGAAGAAAAGCTCCACACCGCATCAACATCCATATGCCCGGCCAGGGTCTTGGCCAGTTCAGCCGCAGGTCCGGTCACGATATTCACGACACCGCCGGGCACGTCCGATGTCTCCAGCACCTGATAGAAGTCGGTCGCGGCCAGCGGATAGGCCTCGGACGGCACCAGAACGCAGGTATTTCCCATCGCCACGGCAGGCGCCATCACCGAGATCAGGCCCAGAAGCGGTGCCTCGTCCGGGGCCAGCGCGCCGATTACTCCGCAGGGTTCGTTCATTGCCAGCGCCACGCCGCGGATCGGCACCGATTTCACGGCTCCGTCGTATTTGTCGGCCCAGGCGGCATAGGTAAAAAGCCGCGCGATGCTGGCCTCAACCTCCGCCCCCCCGGATATGCCGGTCATGTCCTTCAGCCGCGCCGCAAACTCGGCGGCCCGCGCCGACAGGTTTTCGGCGATGTAATACAGGATCTGCGCGCGCGCATGCCCCGTCGTGCGTGCCCAGCCCTTCGCGGCCTGAGCGGCCTCAACCGCGTTGCGGATATCCTTGCGATTGCCGATGCCCACATGTCCCAGCAGCCGCCCGCGCGCCGACCAGATTGCCCTGGAATAGCCGCCGTCGGGCCGCGCCTGCTTGCCGCCGATGAACAGCTTTGCCGTACGGTCAAGACCACCCACATCGGGCGCAGACGGCTCTGGCATCGCTATAGCCGGTTTCAGGGGTTTGGGCGCGCGGGCGGGTTGCAGATAGGCCATCAGCCCCTCCCAGCCCCCCTCACGCCCAAAGCCGCTTTCGCGCACGCCGCCAAAGCCTGCCGCCGCATCGAACATGTTGGTGCCGTTCACCCAGACGACACCGGCCCGCAGTTTCGGGGCCACATCAAGTGCCAGATTGATATTTTCGGTCCACAGGGTCGCGGCAAGCCCGTAGCGCGTATTGTTGGCCAGATCGACCGCTTCGCCCGGCGTGCGGAAGGTCATGGCCACCAGCACCGGGCCAAAGATTTCCTCCTGCATCAGGGTCGATGCCGCAGACAACCCTGTGATCAGCGTTGGCGGATAAAAACATCCCTCGGGGCAGGGGGTGGCGGCGCGATACGTCTCGCCTTCGGTATTGGCGTCGACCAAGGCGCGGATCGCGGCAAGCTGCACCGGGTCAACCAGCGCGCCCACGTCGATGCATTTGTCCATCGGATCGCCGATGCGCAGCCCGTCCATCCGGCGTTTCAGTTTTTCGTGGAACCGATCCGCAATGCCTTCCTGCACCAGAAGGCGGCTGCCCGCACAGCAGACCTGCCCCTGATTGAACCAGATCGCATCCACCAGCCCCTCAACCGCGCTGTCCAGATCGGCATCTTCAAACACGATGTAGGGTGACTTGCCGCCCAGTTCCAACGTCAGCGCCTTGCCGGTGCCTGCTGTCGCCTCACGGATTTTGCGGCCCACGGCGGTGGAACCGGTAAAGGCAATTTTCGCCACGCCGGGATGATCGACCAGCGCCGCACCCGTATCGCCGTCGCCCGTCACGATGTTCAAAACGCCCTTCGGCAACCCCGCTTCGCGGCTGAGTTCGGCAAACAAGAGCGCGGTCAGCGGCGTATATTCGGCGGGTTTCAGCACCACCGTATTGCCCGCAGCCAATGCGGGCGCCACCTTCCACGCCAGCATCAGCAGCGGGAAATTCCAGGGGATCACCGCACCGCAGACACCAAGGGGGGCAAGGTCGGAGTGTTCCGACTTCAAAAGCAGAGCAAGACCCGCGTGATAATAGAAATGCCGTGCGACCAGCGGCACGTCGATGTCGCGCGACTCGCGGATCGGCTTGCCGTTGTCCAGCGTCTCCAGCACGGCGAACAGGCGGGACTGTTTCTGCACCAGCCGCGCCAGCGCATAAAGCACCTTTGACCGTTCAAATCCCGACAACCGTGCCCATTTCGGCTGCGCCCGTCTGGCCGCCGCAACTGCGCGGTCAACATCGGCCGCCGTCCCTTGGGTCACTTCGGCCAGCGGTTTGCCGGTGGCGGGGTTTTTTGTCGCAAAGACCTGCCCCGGAGCGGTAAACTTGCCGTCGATCCAATGGCCGAAGCGGTGGTCATGTTTGGCGAGCCACGCCATCGTCTCGGCAGAGGATTCCGGGGCGGTGCCGTAAGACATGGTCTGGAAGATTTCCTTGACGGTCATTTGCCTATCCCATCGCATGGCGGTTGGTGGCGGAATAGCGGCCCGTCAGGTGATGTTCCAACTGCCGCTCGATATCGCCCAGAAGGCTGGACGCACCAAAGCGGAACAGGTCCGGTTGCAGCCACGGCAGGCCAAGTTCATCTTTCATCAACGCCAGATAAACCAGCGCGTCCTTGGCCTTTGAAATACCGCCCGCCGGTTTGTAGCCAATCTTGATGCCGCAGCGTGCCTCATATTCCCGGATCGCGCGGATCATGGTCAGGCTGACGGGCAGGGTGGCGTTGACACTCTCTTTTCCGGTCGATGTCTTGATGAAATCGGCCCCGGCCATCATGCAAACCAGCGACGCGCGGGCAACGTTGCGCAATGTGCCAAGTTCACCCGTTGCAAGTATGGCCTTTACATGGGCATCGCCGCAGGCTGCGCGCATTCCGGCCATTTCGTCGTAAAGCGCCTGCCAGTTGCCCATCAGCACATGGCGGCGCGAGATCACGATGTCGATTTCCGCAGCGCCAGCCGCGACACTTTCGCCGATTTCGGCCATGCGCAGATGCAGCGGCGAAAGGCCCGCCGGAAAGCCGGTAGATACCGCAGCAACCGGGATGTTCGACCCCTCAAGCGCCCTGACCGCCGTGGCAACCATATCGTGATAGACGCAGACGGCCCCGACTGTCAGCCCCTCCATCCCCAGCGCCGACAGCATCTCGGCGCGCACGGGTTGGCGGGCCTTTGCGCAAAGCCGCTGCACCCGGCCGGGCGTATCGTCGCCCGAAAGCGTGGTCAGGTCGATCAGGGAAATTGCCTTGCACAGCCACGCCGCCTGATGATCCTTTTTCACCGACCGCCGCCCCGGCAGCGTTGCCGCGCGGCGCTCGATAGCCGAGGTGTTGGCCTGCACCGCCGCGACCCAGTCAAGATCGAGCGGCATGCCGGGATTGCGCGCGTGGGTCACTTGCGGCAGATGCGCCGGCGCGGTGAGTGCGGTCGGGGTGTCGGTGTGCAAGTGCCAGCCTCCGCCTGAAACAAGCCTTACGGTCGCACGGGCGGGCGCGCCTTCGCAAGGGGCCTGCGGGGCTGGCACCCAAGAATTTACCGATCGGTCAGATTTTCACCCAACGTCAGAAGTGTTGCGCGTTCACCACCAGATGCACACCGATGGACGCGAAATAACCCAATGCGATGGCCCAAGACCATTTCAGATGGCCAAGAAACGTATAGGCCCCCTTGGCCTGCCCCATCAGCGCCACCCCCGCCGCCGAACCAATCGCCAGCAGCGATCCTCCAACGCCGCAGGTCAGGGTGATCAGCAGCCATTCGCCATGACTCATCACCGGGTCCATCGTCAGAACCGCGAACATCAGGGGGATGTTGTCGACAATGGCCGACAGCGCACCGATGATGATGTTGGCCCATGTCGGACCCATGCCGACGTAGAAATACTCGGAAGCAAGGGTCAGATAGCCCAGAACGCCAAGCCCGCCGACGGCGAAGATGATACCGAAAAAGAACAACAGCGTGTCCCATTCCACCCGAGCCACCTCGGCGAAGCTGTCCAGCACCATATCCTTGTCGTTGCGGCGGTGGCCCTTGCGGCTGATGTAATAGGAATACATCTGCAAATAGCCGAACCCCAGCATCATGCCCAAGGCGGGCGGCAGATTCAGGAAGTTCTTGAAGCTGACCGATGTCGCAATCGTCAGACCGAACAGAATGGCCACCATCAAGGCCCCCGGTTTGGCCGCTATACGCTCGGCGTGCGGGGCGGGCGCACCCAAAGGCACGGCAAAGAACATGATCGCCGCAGGCACCAGCCAGTTCACGATCGACGGAAGCAGCAGCGCAAAAAACTCGAAGAAATCGACCTTGCCCTTTTGCCACACCATCAGCGTGGTAATGTCACCAAAGGGCGTGAAGGCCCCGCCCGCATTGGCCGCAACCACGATGGAAATGCAGCCCACCGCAACAAAGCGCGGTGCATTGGACCCCAACGCCACAACCACGGCGCCCATGACCAAAGCGGTCGTCAGATTGTCCAGGATGCCCGACAGGAAGAACGCGATGACCCCGGTCAACACGAACAACTTGCGGTAGCTCAGGCCAAGTCCGACCAGCCAGCCGCGCAGAACTTCGAACCCGCGGCGTTCCTCAAGCGTGTTCACATAGGTGATGGCCACAAGCAGGAACAGGAACAATTCGCCATATTCTTCAATGATGTGCGCCGAAAGCTCATGTGCGACCTCGCCTTGTCCGGCCTGCAGATAGGCGATGCCGATGACCGCCCAGATCAGACCCGCGGCCATCATCACAGGCTTGGATTTGCGCATGTGGGTGGCTTCTTCGAAGATCACCAGAACGTAGGCAAGAACGAAGATGGCAAGCGAAAGATAGCCCGCCCAATGGGTCGTCAGATCAAGATTTTCCACGTCATCCCCGCGTTACATGCCGCTCGGGTCACCAAGCATGACGTTGCCGCGCGGTCAACTGTCCTTGGGCGGCTGGGCCGGGTCTTCGGCCAGGGTGGACCAGCCTGTGTTGACGCCGGTGGGCGGCAGCGTGGTGCGGTCGACCGTGCGGTGAATGTTCACCTTGGCCAGATAAAGTGCTGTGATCGGGGTGGTGGCAAAAAGGAACATGACGACCAGAAGTTCTTGCCAGGTCTGCTGTTTCTCGATGATCGCAAGTTCGATCACCGCCGCCACCAGTGACACGCCAACCCCGATCGTCGTGGCTTTGGATGGCGCGTGCAGCCGTTGCAACGGATCGCGCAGCTTGACCATGCCAAAACTGCCGATCAGCCCGAAGGTGGCACCGATCACGATCAGAGCAGTGACGAGGATTTCCCAGATCATCCGCTTTCCCCCTATTCGATCAGGCTGCCGCGCAGCAGGTACTTGCAGAACGCAACCGTCGAAACAAACCCTGTCATCGCGAAAAGCATCGTGACTTCAAAGGTTTGTGTCGAGTGTATGCGAATGCTGTACAGCACAAGCAGCGCGATCATGTTGACCACCATCGTATCAAGCGCCAACAGCCTGTCTGACGCATTGGGCCCGCGCACCAGCACCGCAAGATTAAGGATCAGGCCGATGCCAAAGCAGCCAAAGGCGTAGTTCAGCGCCATTTCAATCATCCGAATATCCTTTTCAGGCGGGCCTCGTAGCGCGACTTGATCTCATCGCGCACAGCGTCGGTGTCGGGGGCGTGGAGTGCATGAACCAGAAGCACCCGCCCGCAGGACGACACATCAGCCGTCACCGTGCCCGGTGTCAGGGTAATGGTCGCCCCCAGAATCATGATCGCCTCGGGGGATTTCAGGTCGATCGGCACCGCGATCCAGGCCGATTGGATATCCTTGTCGCGGTAGAACAGGATGACCTTTGCGGCGGTCAGGCTGGCGATCAGAATATCCCAGATCACAATCAGCACATAAGAGATCAGCGACAGCG
The DNA here is from genome assembly GCA_041737515.1 of Rhodobacterales bacterium. Classification (GTDB taxonomy): domain Bacteria; phylum Pseudomonadota; class Alphaproteobacteria; order Rhodobacterales; family Rhodobacteraceae; genus JBBQZP01. The sequence goes on from JBGSRQ010000031.1 coordinate 7,732, forward strand.
GGCGCGGCATCGCGGCGCGGCCTGGCCAGTAGGGGGCCGTCAAAAGCGGGATCACGGTGGCAAGGAACACTGCAAAGACCAGGCTGCCCAGCTTGAATTCGTTGACCAGCAGCATCCAGGTCAGCACCAGAGTCATGGAAAGCGCGGGGTGCGGGTAAAGGCGGCTCAGCATCAGTTGGCCCCCTGCAAGGCGTTGGCGGCGATGTATCCGGCGGGGTCGTAAAGCTGCGCCGCCGTACCGCCAAGATAGGCCATGATCGGCCCTGCGGCCACCGTCATCGCGGCCAGCGCTGCCAGCAGCAGGATCACGGCGGCAACGGCCAGGGGCTCGTCTTTGGTCTCTGCAGGCTCGCCCGTGCTGGCGTGGGCCTTCCAGAAGAGCACCGAGCCTGCCCGTGAAAAACCCACAATCGTGATCAGCGATGTGGCCAGCACCACCGTCCAGATCAGCGGCAGCAGCGCCCCGCGCGTCGCATCAAGGATCAGCAGTTTGCCCAGAAACCCCGACAAGGGCGGCATCCCTGCAATCGCCACCGCCGCACCAAAGAACAACGTCGCAATCAGGCCAGACCGCGCGATGGGGGGCAGGCTTTCGGTCAGGCGGTCATGCGCGCGCCGGTCGCTGACCAGATCGGCAATCAGAAACAGCGCCGCCCCCGCAAGCGTGGAATGTACCAGATAATAAAGGGCCGCCGCGGTCGATTGAGGGTCAAACCGCGATATCGCGATGAACAGTGTGCCCATCGACGCGATGACCGCAAACGCCACCAGCCGTGACAGCGTTTTCGCCCCGATCACGCCAATCGCCCCCAACGTCAACGTGACAAGTGCTGCAGGCAGCAAAAGGTCGGCAAAGAGCGTGCCGGTTGCCGGGGTGGCGGGCGGAAAGATCAGCGTGCAGGTGCGGATGATCGCATAGGCACCGACCTTGGTCATCACCGCGAACAGGGCCGCCACCGGACCCGGCGCCAGTGAATAGGTTGCGGGCAGCCAGAAATGAAGCGGCACCAATGCGCCCTTGATCGCGAAAACCAGCATCAGCAGCACCCCCGCCACCCGGATCAGGGCCACGTCTCCTTCGGGCAGGATAGCCACCTTCACCGCCAGATCGGCCATGTTGAGCGTGCCCGTCACTGCGTAAATCGAGGCCAGCGCGAACAGGAACAGCGTCGATCCGACAAGGTTGTAGGCGATGTATTGCACCCCGGCGCGCAAACGGTCGCGCCCGCCGTCGTGGATCATCAAGCCGTAGCTTGCGATCAGCAGCACCTCGAAGAACACGAACAGATTGAACGCATCGCCAGTCAGGAACGCACCGCAAAGGCCCATCAACTGAAACAGCATCAACGCATGGAAATGGCGCCCGCGCGAATCCCAGTTTGATCCGATGGCGTAAAGCTGGACCGCCAGCCACAAGGCCACTGTCAGCGCCACCATCATCGCCGACAGCCGGTCCAGCACCAGCACGATGCCAAAGGGCGCAGGCCAGTTGCCAAGAAAATAGGCTTCCGCCGGGTGAACCGAGGCCGACCACAACAGCCCCCCTGCAATTGCCGCCGTCGCCAGACCCGTCGCCAGGGCAAAGACCCGCTGCAATACCAGATCGTGCCGCATGATCAGCACGATCAGCGCGCCCACAACGGCAGGCAACACAACGGGCACAATGATCCAGTGCGACATCATGCGTCTTTTCCCGGATAGTCGGTATCGTCCGTGTCGGTCATGTCGATCCGGTCATCGCCGCTTTCCAGATAGGCCCCCAAGGACATCATCACGATCACGGCCGTCATCCCGAAACTGATGACGATCGCCGTCAGCACCAGCGCCTGTGTCAGCGGATCGGCATAACCGGGAGCGGTTTTTGACAGGATCGGCGGCAGATCGACGGCCAGACGACCCGAGGCAAAGATGAACACGTTCACCGCATAAGACAGGAACGCCAGCCCCACGATCACCGGAAACGTGCGCTGCCGCAGGATCAGGTAGACCCCTGCGGCGGTCATCATACCCACGGCCGAGGCAACAAGCAGTTCCATCAGCGCGCCTCCTCTTTTCCCAGCACTAGGTCCAGCGGTTCTGCATTGCTTTGTTCGCCGGCCCGCGTCGCAATGCGTGAGATCGACGACAGCGCGAGCAACACCGCGCCCAGCACGGTCAGGAACACGCCAAGATCGAACAGGGCGGCGGTCGCCAGCTCGAATTCCTCAAGCGGGGGCAGGTGGATGTAGGTATAGTTGGTCGTCATGAAGGGGCGCCCGGCCAGCCATGACCCGGCCCCGGTCGCCGCCGCGATCAGCACGCCAAAGCCGATCATCGCATGATATTCCAGCTTTTGCCGCGCGGCCGCCCAGGCAAAGCCCGACGCCATATATTGCAATACAAGCGCAATCGCCACGATCAGACCCGCAACAAAGCCGCCTCCGGGCAGGTTGTGGCCGCGCAAAAAGATGAAGACGCCGACCATCACGAAGATCGGAAAGATCATCCGTGTCGCCACCACCATCATCACCGGATGGCGGTCGCCCGATTGCGACGCGCGCGGGGTCCAGTTCAGCAGGCGATCATTCGCCGGGCCGCCGCGCAGGATCGCCTCGGTCAATGCGAAAATCACCAAAGCCGCGATGCCCAGCACGATAATTTCGCCAAAGGTGTCATAGCCCCGGAAATCCACCAGAATCACGTTCACGACATTGGTGCCGCCGCCGCCCGTCTTGGCATTGGCCAGATGAAAGCCCGCAATCGACGGAAACGCGAAATCGCGCATCATCAGTGCATAGATCAGCCCGCCTGCACCAAGGCCGGCAACACCCGCAATCGCGCCGTCACGCAGCCTGCGCGGGGTGGAGCTTTCTCGCGGCGTGGCCTTGGGCAGGAAGTTGAGCGCAAGCAGCAGCAGAACAATCGTCACCACCTCGACGCTGATCTGGGTCAGCGCCAGATCGGGGGCGGAAAGATACGCAAAACCGACCGACACGATCAGCCCCACAACACCCAGCATGACCAGTGCCACAAATCGGTTGCGATGTGCGACGATGACCCCGATGGTGGCGCACAACAGCAGAATCCAGCCAGAGGCCGGCACAATATCTATCCGGGTCATCGCACGGGTGCCGGGAAGGTGGGCGCCGCTGACAAAGGCGTAACCCCCCAGCGCCACGATGGCCAACACGCCAATTGCCATATACCGGGTCAGGGCGCCGTCATGCAGTGCCCCGGTCAATCCGCGCGACAGGGCGGCGAAGGGTTCGATTATGCCGTCGAAGATGCGTTTGGCGTCGGGTCTTGGGGTTCTGTCCCACAGCGCCAGCAGGGGGCGGTGCAGGCCGAACAGCACAAGACCGCCGCCAACGGCAAAGACCGACATCCACAGCGCCAACGGCTCCAATCCATGCCAGAGCTTGATATGGGCATGCACGGGTTCACCCGTCACGGCGGAGGTGGCGGCATCGACCAGCCACGCGGCGGCGGTCATCGGGGCAAGTCCGATCACCACGACCAGCACTGTCAGCAGCGCAGGTGCGCCCCACAGGCCAAACCCCGGATCATGCGGGGTGTGGGGATAATCGTCGCGCACCGGGCCGAAAAACGTGTGGCCCAGAAGCCGGAACGAATAGGCGACCGAAAAGAGCGCGCCGATTGTGGCCAGTGCCCCCATCGCCCAGGGTGTCAGCCACAGCGTGTGCGAAGCCTCCTCCAGCATCATTTCCTTGGACAGGAAACCGTTGAGTGGCGGCAGTCCCGCCATCGACAGCGTGGCAATGCTGGCGATACCGAAGGTGATCGGCATCAGGGTGCGCAAGCCGCCAAGGCGGGTGATGTCACGGGTGTGCGCCTCGTGATCGACGATGCCCGCAGTCATGAAGAGCGCGGCCTTGAATGTGGCGTGGTTGATGATGTGAAACACCGCCGCCATTGCCGCAGCCTTTGTGCCAAACCCCAGAAGCATGGTGATCAGGCCAAGGTGGCTGACCGTGGAAAACGCCAGCAGCGCCTTGAGGTCGTTCTTGAAGAGCGCAATCTTGGCGGCCATGATCATGGTGACAAGGCCGGTGGTCGCCACGATCCAGAACCATTCGGGCGTGCCCGCCAGAACCGGCCACATCCGGGCCATCAGGAACAACCCCGCCTTCACCATCGTCGCCGAATGAAGATAGGCCGATACCGGAGTGGGGGCCGCCATCGCGTGCGGCAGCCAGAAATGGAACGGAAACTGAGCCGACTTGGTGAAAGCACCCAGCAGGATCAGGATCAGCGCGGGCAGGTACCAGTCGGACGCCTGAATGGCGGCCTTCTGCGTCAGGATTACCGACAGATCATACGACCCCGCGATATTGCCAAGGATCAGCATGCCGCCAATCATCGCAAGGCCGCCCGCGCCGGTGACGGCCAGCGCCATCCGTGCGCCCTGACGGCCTTCGGGCAGGTGCTTCCAATATCCGATCAGCAAGAAGGATGACAGCGACGTCATCTCCCAGAACACCAGCAAAAGCAGGATGTTGTCAGACAGGACGATGCCCAGCATCGCACCCTGAAAAAGCATCAGGTAGGTGTAGAACTGCCCGGCCGGATCAGATTTCGAAAGGTATGCGCGGGCATAAAAGTTGATCAGCAGGCCGATGCCAAGGATCAGCCCCGCGAACAGCAGGCCCAGCCCGTCCAGCCGGAAATTCGCGTTCAGGCCCAGCGACGGCAGCCAATCGAATTGCGCCAGAATAACCTCGCCCCGCAGAACGGCGGGGGTGTGCAGGGCAATTCCCAGCAGCGCCATGAAATTGAAGAATGCCGCAAAACCCGCTGCCGCATTGCGTCCCGAACGGATCATCAGGCCGGGAAGGAGCGCGCCCAGAAACGGCAGCGCAGCGATCAGGGCGAGAGACATGCGGGGTGTGTTCCGTTCTGGCTTTCTTGACGGGTCAGTAGCGGGCGTTGCCTTGCATATGGGCAGCGTAACCTGCGGGTCAACCCGTGCCACCAAAACAATCGCGCGGCGTGTGCCCTATGCCTCTTTCAGAAAGGCGTTCGGGTCGATCAGATAGCGCTGCGAAAGCGGAATTGCCGCCGCCCCCAGCGACCGTGCGTGCGCGCCGATCGTGCCTTCTCGCACAACAGGGGGGGTGATTCCCGCAAGGTCCAGCCGGTGCAGTGCTGCGTGGGTTTCCTGTGTGATGCGGGCGCGCACCTGCGTCGGCATCCAGCCATCAATCAGCACGGCCTCGATCTCCAACAGGGCCGAGGCCGACAGGATTGCGCTGGCCAGGCCTTCGGCGGTGGCCGCAATCCAGGGCGCGAGCAGCGTTTCCGGGACCGGCCAGTGATCCGGGTCTTCCCACAACGAGGCGGTGGGCAGTGCCGCGGCCTCCATCGCGTCGGCTAAAACCGATACCGACGCGACTGTAAACAGGCGTCGCATCCGCCCGTCGGGGCCGGGCACAAGAACCGGGCCGACCCCGGCCGCATTGCCGCTGCGCCCGGAAAAAAGCTGCCCGTTCAGCACCAGCCCGCCGCCGATCAGGAACCCGAAGTAGAAATAAAGAAAATCCTTGGCCCGATCCCCGGTGCCAAACACCAGTTCGGCGCCACAGGCCGCAGTCGCGTCGTTTTGCACAAAGACCGGCATTCCGGCCAAGGTTGCAATTTCGGCCTGAATGTCGCGGTTGCGCCACTGATCCATCTGCTCTTGCGGCGCCCCGATCAGATCGGTCCAGTTCCACAACTGGAACGGCATCGCGATGCCCATACCCGATATCCGACCCGCCAGAGCCGTTGGCAATGCGCGGGTGAGCGAGGGCAGCGCGTCGGCCACAAAGGCCATCACGGCATCGGGGTTGGGATAGCGGTAAACCTGCCGCCGCGCGCCCCGCACCTTTCCCAGAAAATCAACCAGCGTCAGGTCCACCGAACGTCGTCCGATCTTCAGCCCCAGAAAGAACGCGCCATCGGCTGCCAGTGACATCGGCACCGACGGCTGGCCGATGCGGCCGCGCAACGGCTCTCCGCGCACCAGCAGCCCGTCTTTTTCCAGCGCGCGCATGATGACGGATACGGTCTGAGCCGAAAGCCCGGTCATCCGCGCGATATCGGATTTCGCCAGCGCCCCGTTCTGACGCACCAGAGACAGCACCAGCCTTTCATTGTGCGCCCGCATTCCCGATTGGTTGGAGCCCCGGATCACGCCCGCATCGGGACGGTCGGGCAGCAGATCAGGCGTCAGCATGCGCGTTTCCATCGTCTAGTCCGGGTTGGGGGAAAGCGTCCCCTTGCGCAGGATGATATTGGCAAACAGATGGGATTCGCTGGTCGAAATGATCGTGTGTGCGGCGCGGATGCGAGAATAGAGGTCAGCACCCGGCAGTGGTGTCACAGTGTGGTCTGGCCGCGCCGTGGCACACAAGGCGTCAATCGCGCGATGAACGTTGCCCAGAAGCGCCGGGTCGTTATCCTGACCCGCGCGATAAATCCCGCCCGGTGATTCCAGCGGCAAGACCTGCAGCACAGCCTCAAGCACTGCGATCACGCCGTGGCCATCGGCACGCACCAGACGGCGGGCGTGCTCTTGCGCCGGATAATTGCCATCGACGATGGCAATCTCGTCGCCATGCCCCATCGCACGCAGCGTAAACAGCAATTCCGGCCCCAGAAGTGCGGGCAATCCGATCAGCATCGCAATTGTCACTTTCCGGCGCAGGCGTCCCGCGCACATCTCTTCCCGACCGCCAGCCTGCGCAGGAACGGGCGATCTGTCAATAATAAATCAGAGTGAATTATTAACTTGACGCAAGACATGGAATCAGAGTTTCCTGTGCCCATCGCGGCGATCGTTTGTGCTGGCGTGACGATATTGAACCGGGCCAATGCCCGACATCCTGGGAGGGATACTCTGATGAAACTGACCACAACCGCTCTTGCGGGCGCGGCTGCGCTTGCGATGTTTGCCGGTGGCGCCTCGGCGGCCGATCTGACCTGCCTGATCACCAAGAACAACACCAACCCGTTCTTTGTGAAGATGAAGGAAGGCGCCGAGGCAAAGGCTGCCGAAATGGGTATGGATTTTCAGGCCTATGCCGGTGAAAAGGATGGCGATGCCGCCCCGCAGATCACCGCCGTCGAAAATTGCGTCGCCGCCGGTGCCAAGGGCATCCTGATCACGCCGTCGAACGATTCGGTCGGACCGGCTTTGAAAAAGGCGCGTGAGGCGGGCATTCTGGTCATTGCCCTTGATACACCGCTGGCCGATGCCGAAGCACAGGACATGACCTTTGCGACAGATAACTTCCAGGCGGGTCTTCTGATCGGTCAGTGGGCGAAAGCCACGATGGGCGACGCGGCCGCGACCGCCAAGATCGGTATGCTGGACATCAATAAGGACAACATCTCTGTCGACGTGCAGCGCGACACCGTTTTCCTTGTCGGTTTCGGCATCGAAGTGCCTGATCTGAGCGTGCTGGGTTCGGAAACCGACCCGCGCGTGATCGGTCACGAGATCTCGAACGCCAACCCCGAAGGCGGTGTGACTTCGGTTGAAAACCTGCTGGCCAAAGACCCTGGCCTGAACGTTGTGTACACAATCAACGAGCCTGCTGCCGAAGGTGCGTATCAGGCACTGAAGAAGGCCGGTCGTGAAAAAGACGTGCTGATCGTTTCGGTAGACGGCGGTTGCCCTGGCATCGCCAACGTGAAGGCCGGCGTCATTGGCGCCACCTCGCAGCAATATCCTCTGCTTATGGCCTCCAAAGGCGTGGAAGCAATTGCCGCCTTCGCCAAGGATGGCACCAAGCCGGCTGCATCCGAGGGCCTTACGTTCTTCAACACCGGCGTGAACCTTGTCACCGACAAGCCCGCCGCTGGCGTGGAATCGATCGACAGCACCAAAGGCACGGAACTGTGCTGGGGCTGATCTGACGACAAAGGGAAGGGGCGCGCCGCTTGCGCCTCTTCCCGCCTTTCAGGTCACGAAAGGGTTGCACGAAGGCGCTTCTTCAGGCCTTGCTTTTCACACCATATCGCATCAATCCGGGGGAGGCATGACGCGCCATGAGCGACCAATCCACACCAACCAAGACCATCTCGGATTTCGAGGCAAAACTGGATCAGGCCGACAAGGCCGTGGCCAGCTTTCAGCGTGATGACAACACGTTGGCGCGTCGGATCAAGGCCTTTCTGCGCAACAACCCGACAATGGTTCCTGCACTTGTCCTGCTGGTCAGCGTGCTGTGCTTTGGCATCATCGCGCCGCGTTTCCTGACGCCCGGCGTCCTGTCGACCGTGATGCAACAGGTCACCGTCACAGGCTTTGTGGCACTGGCGCAGACCCTGATCATCCTGACCGCCGGAATTGATCTTTCGGTCGGCGCGGTCATGGTGATCTCGGCGCTGATCATGGGCCGGTTGTCGGTCATCTCTGGCATCCCCGAACCCTTCGCCATCCTGATCGGCATCGCGTTTGGCGGGTTGATGGGCTGGGTCAACGGCATGTTGGTGGCCAAGCTCAAGCTGCCGCCGTTCATTGTGACACTTGGCACGCTCAGCGTCTTTTCGGCCCTGAAACTGTGGTATTCCCACTCGGAATCGATCCGCAACATCGACATCGAGGAAAAGGCCCCGATGCTGCTGTGGTTCGGCACGGATATCAAGTTTCTCGGTGCTACAATCACCTTCGGCGTGGTGGCGCTGCTGCTTCTTGCGATGGTGCTGTGGTATGTCCTGAACCACACCGCCTGGGGCCGCCATGTGCATGCCGTGGGTGATGATCCCGATGCGGCGATGCTCTCGGGCATTCAGACCGACCGCATCCTGATCTCGGTCTATACTGTTGCGGGCGTGATCCTTGGCTTTGCGGCTTGGGTGTCGATCGGCCGCATCGGATCGGTGACCCCGATCGCGTTCGAGACGGTGAACCTGGCCTCAATCACGGCGGTCGTGATCGGCGGCACGTCCCTTTTCGGCGGGCGCGGGTCCATCGTGGGCTCGGTTCTGGGTGCCTTCATCGTGCAGGTCTTTACCACCGGGCTTTCATTGGCGCGGGTCGATGATTACTGGCAGCAATTCGCGGCGGGCATCCTTGTGATCATCGCCGTCGCACTTGATCAATCCTTGCGGAGGGCTTCGAAATGACCGGCACCCAACCCATCCTGCAGGCGCGCGGACTGATGAAACGCTATGGCACCGTGGTCGCCATGAACGGTGCCGATTTTGACCTGTATCCCGGCGAAATCGTGGCCGTGATCGGCGACAACGGGGCGGGAAAATCAACGATGGTCAAGGCGTTGTCGGGGGCGGTCACACCCGACCACGGCACCATCACGCTGGACGGCAGATCGGTGCATTTCCGCTCGCCCGAAGAGGCGCGCGCGGCAGGCATCGAGACGGTTTACCAGAACCTCGCGCTGTCGCCCGCCCTGTCTATCGCCGACAACATGTTCCTTGGGCGCGAAATCCGCAAGCCGGGCATCCTTGGCTCGGTCTTTCGCATGATGGATCGCGCCGGGATGGAGAAATTCGCCCGCGACAAGCTGAGCGAACTGGGCCTGATGACGATCCAGAATATCAATCAGGCGGTCGAAACCCTGTCGGGCGGCCAACGTCAGGGGGTGGCCGTGGCCCGTGCGGCGGCTTTCGGCTCCAAGGTCGTGATCCTGGATGAGCCCACGGCGGCACTGGGCGTCAAGGAATCACGCCGGGTGCTGGAACTGATCCTCGATGTGCGCGCGCGGGGTATCCCGATCATCCTGATCAGCCACAACATGCCGCATGTTTTCGAAGTGGCGGACCGCATCCACATCCACCGCCTTGGCCGTCGCCTGTGCGAGATCAAGCCGGTGGATTATACGATGTCGGATGCCGTGGCCTTCATGACCGGCGCAAAACTGCCAGACGGCGTGACCGAGGCTGCATGACACCCGTCGCGCTCGCCGATCTGATCCGCACCCGCGCGGCGGGGCATGCGCGCTTCATCGTGGCTCTTGCCGGACCACCCGGCGCCGGCAAATCAACCCTGTCCGCCGGTCTTGCCGAAAGTCTTGGAGCGCACATCGTGCCAATGGACGGATTTCATTACGATGATGCCGTTCTGAACGCGCGGGGGTTACGTTCCCGCAAAGGTGCGCCGGAAACTTATGATGTGGCCGGCTTCATTCATCTGATGCAGCGCTTGCACACAGCGGATGAAGATGTGGCAATCCCGGTCTTTGACCGAAGGCTCGAATTGTCGCGAGCAGGGGCCGAGATCGTGCCCGCGACCGATCCCCTGCTGATTGTCGAAGGCAACTATCTTCTGCTGAATGAGCCCCCCTGGACCGACCTAGTGCCGTTTTTTGACCTGACCGTGATGATCGACGTGCCACTCCCCGAACTAGACCAGCGCCTTCTGAACCGCTGGGCACAATACGGCAAAACCCCAGCCGATGCCCGCGCCTGGATCGACGGCAACGATATGCCCAACATCCGCCGCGTTACCCGGAACTCCAGCCCACCAAATATAACACTGACCCAAGGCTGACTTCATTTTTGCCCAAATACTCAATTCCACCCTCTTCATCCTGCACCAAGGACAAAGGTGAGTATTTTTGCAAAGATGAAGTCCAAAGGCTAAAGCGCAATGGAGCATGGGCGACGCCGTCCGAGCGGGGCTCGATGCCCCCGAGGACGGCTCCCGCTAACCCTGCGGTGTCATCGCCTTGCGCTGGCGGGCGCGCTCCAGCCCTAGATGACGTTCGCGCAAGATGATGATGATCCCGGCAAGAACCACCAGGGCCGCCCCTGCCAGCATCGTTCCTGTCGGCACTTCGGCAAAAACGAAATAGCCGATTCCCAGTGCGAATATCATCGAGGCATAGTCGAAGGGGGCGACAATCGACGCATCCGCTTCGCGGTAGCTCATGGTCAGGAAGATTTGCCCGACCCCGCCCATCAGACCTGCACAGATCAGGAGTGTGGTTTCGAACGGTGTCGGCCAGACCCAGCCGAAGGGCAGGGTGATCAGCGACAGCACTGTCGCCGTCAGCGAAAAGAAAAACACGATGGCCGAGGTCTTCTCAACTGCGACCAGTTTGCGCACAAAGACCTGCGCAAGGGCGGAAAACACCGCGCCGCCCAGCACCAGAATCGCGCCGAACGCCTCACGGTGCCCTGCGTCTTCGCCGCCAAGCGACAGGCGCGGGCTCAGCACGATCAAAACCCCGGTCAGTCCCAGCGCGACAGCGCTGATCCGGAAGGCGCGGACCTCTTCACCCAGAAACATCGCGGCGAAAATCACTGTCAGCAGGGGTGCCGCATAGCCCAGTGCGGTCACTTCCGGCAGCGGCAGATATCCCAGTGCCGCAAAACCAAGCCCCATCGCCGACGTGCCCGCGACCCCGCGCCAGACATGGCCAAGCGGGTTCGCTGTTTTCAACCCCGTGCGCAATTCGCGCCGCAATGCCAACCACGCAAAAATCACCGGAATTGCAAATAATGACCGGAAAAACACTGCTTCACCCGCCGGCACATGCGCGGCCGTGGCCTTGATCAGCGACGACATCACGATGAAGATCAGCACCGATACGAGTTTGAACAAGATGCCGCGCAAAGGGCGCATCACGCCTCCGGCCTTGGGGATGACGAAGGTGGACCATTCTTCGCGGGTGGGCGCAACCCCCGAACCTGCTGGACACTGCCCCTCTGATCGGTTTGGCTGCACCAAAGGAGCCGCCCATGACCCGTCCCACCCTTGCCGACCTGATTGATCAGGGCCGCGGCGTTGCCCCCGCCGATCTGGTGCTGAAGGGCGGTCGGATGTTCGATCTGATCACCGGCGATCTGGTTGAAACCGACGTGGCGATCTGCGGCGATACCATTGTCGGCACCTTTGGCACTTACACGGGGCGGCACGAGATTGACGTGGAGGGCCAAATCCTTGTCCCCGGGTTCATCGACACGCATCTGCACATCGAATCCTCGCTGATCACCCCTTTCGAGTTTGACCGCTGTGTCACACCGCGCGGAGTCACCACTGCAATCTGTGACCCGCACGAGATTGCGAATGTCTGCGGCCTGACCGGGATTTCTTATTTCCTTGAGGCAAGCGCGCGCACTGTCATGGACATTCGCGTGCAACTTTCATCCTGCGTGCCCTCCACCCATATGGAGACAACGGGCGCGCGGTTGTCGGCGGCGGACCTTGCACCGTTGATGGATCATCCGCGATCCCTGGGGCTGGCCGAGTTCATGAATTATCCCGGTGTTCTGTTCAAGGATGCGGGCTGCATCGAAAAGCTGCAGGCCTTTCGCGGCCGCCATATCGACGGTCACGCCCCCTTGCTGGGGGGCCACGACCTGAACGGCTATATCTGTGCCGGTATCCGGACCGAACACGAAGCCACGACCGAGGCCGAGGGATTGGAGAAATTGCGCAAGGGCCTGAGGGTGCTGATCCGCGAAGGCTCGGTCTCCAAGGACCTGCACGCGCTGGTGGGGCTGATCACCGAACGCCACGCGCCCTATCTGTGCTTTTGCACCGATGACCGCAACCCGCTCGATATTGCCGAACACGGGCATCTGGACCACATGATCCGCACGGCGATTGCGCTGGGGGCCGACCCGCTGGCCGTGTACCGGACCGCCAGTCTTTCGGCGGCAGAGGCGTTCGGGCTGAAGGATCGCGGACTGTTAGCACCGGGCAAGCGCGCCGATATCGTGGTGATTGACGCGCTGGAAAGCTGCCGCGCGTCGATGGTCTTTGCGGGCGGGGTGCATGCCAGCGCCGCAGCTTTTGCGGCGCGCGAGGTGATTGCTCCGGTGGCCCGCCATTCGGTCAAGGCGCCAAAGGTTGCGGCCAGCGATTTCCGCACCAGCGCCAACCGCACCCAGACCCCGGTGATCGGCATCCTGCCGGGCAAGATCATCACCGAACATCTGACATTCGATATCGCGCCCCAAGATGGTGACAAGCGCCCCGACATCGCCCGCGATCTGGTAAAGATCGCGGTAATCGAACGCTACGGCGTCAACGGCAACCGGGCCACAGGGTTCGTGAAGGGCTTTGGGCTGCAGCGCGGGGCCATTGCGTCAACCGTTTGCCACGATCACCACAACATCGCCGTCGTGGGCGCGGACTATGCCGATATGGCGCTGGCCGCGAACCGGTTGGGGGAAATCGAGGGCGGCTTTGTGGTGGTGGATGGCGGGCGGGTGCTGGCGGAACTGGCGCTGCCCGTGGCGGGCCTGATGAGCCTTGAACCGTTCGAGGTGGTGCGCGATGCGCTGATCGAGTTGCGCATTGCCGCCCGTAGCCTTGGCGTGACACTGGATGAGCCGTTCCTGCAACTTGCCTTCCTATGCCTGCCGGTCATTCCGCATCTGAAAATCACCGATCATGGCATGGTTGATGTGGACCGTTTCGAGGTGATTCCCTAAAGCAAATTCAGCTCAATGTCGGCTTTTTCATACGACTCCATTCTTCAGAATGAGAGTTGAATGTGTTGATCTGGAACCTGTGCCGCGCCTTTCGAAAACACAAGGTCACCGTTCTCGGTACGTCGAACTCGCGGATGAAACAGGGCTGGTTTGACCAGTCCAGAACCATGCCCGCCAGATTCGGACTTTCCTTTGCAAGTCTGTGTCTTGGCGGTGTATCGTCCTGCTTTGGGCTGAATCACCTTGTGCGGGAAATTCCGGAAACGGCGGACACGATCCTTCCGGACTACTGTCTGAATAATTTGAGAAACATTCATGTTCGAGGCTTTTGAAAAAACCACTGGTGCTGCGGCCGATAGCTCGGGTCGGAAATGTCAATGACCTGAAGGTTGCGCACAAGTCCATGATCATGCAGCAAAGCCTTATCTACGATCCAACGAATTCTGTATCGGAGGTCGTTGACTTTATCGGCTGTGATCGAGATCCCGCAGATTTCGGCGCCAAGGCGGAAGCCATGTTGGCAGAGATCGGATTTTCAGCCAGCCATACCCGACACGCAAGACCGGACCTGATCAGCGCGACCTAACGCTGCCTCAATCCGGTCACAACCCCAACCGCGCGGCGCAGGACGGTCAGCGCGGCGCCGATGGCCACGATCCACAGCGCAGCCGACATGACCTGACCCGTGCCGTGCCACAGCGGCTCTGGAACGGAAAGCACAGCCGCGCCCGTCACCACGGCCATCCGGTGCTGCTTGGCCATCGGGCCGGAAAAATCGGCGGGCAGGCCGTTCCTCGCACCAAGTTCGCGGGTGTAGGCAGTCAGCACAGACATCGCGGCAGCGGCAAAGCCGAGTCCGGGCAGGCCTATGCCCAGGCCAATGCCCGCAAAGATCAGGATATCGGCGATGCGGTCGGGAAATTCGTTCCAGAAAGGGCCATCAGGGCCGGATTTGCCACCCTCGACTGCGACCATGCCATCCAGCAGGTTGCAGATCAAACGCGCCTGACAGAACGCGGCCCCCGCCAGCAGCAAGACGGCATGCGCAAGACCCGTTGTGCCGCCCGAGGCCCAGAATGCCGCGCCCG
>JBGSRQ010000050.1:0-8510 GCA_041737515.1 Rhodobacterales bacterium
GCGCTGTTGCAACCGCTGGAGATCGGCCTGGCCGATCTGCCCGAACTGCCCGCCACGCCGGAAGGGGCGGCGCGGTTGCGCAACGGCAATCCCGGCATGGTGATCGCGTCATCGGCCGGATACGGAGATGAGGCCTGGGCCAGCTATCAGGGCCGGGCCGTGGCGGTTGGCATCTACAAGGCGGGCGAATTGCATCCGGCACGGGTCTTTAACTGATGCGGGGTTGCGGGTTGTGCCGGCGGACGCTGCGCGGCGAGTATTTTTGCAAAAATGAAGTCGCGGGGTAAGGGCATGGACCAGATCACCTGCACGTTTCAGAAGGGCGATGCGGCGAGTGTTGCCCTCTATTCGCCGTGCAAGGCGTATCGGTATTGTCTGACGCGGACCTGGGGGCTGGGGCCCAGGGCGGTATTCGTGATGCTGAATCCGTCCACCGCGACCGAAGTGCACAACGACCCCACGGTAGAGCGGTGCGAGCGCCGCGCGCGGGTACTGGGGTTTGGCGCGTTTCGCGTGACGAACATCTTTGCCTATCGGGCGACCGACCCAAAGGTGATGCGCAGGGCGGCCGATCCTGTGGGTCCGGGCAATGATGCGGCCATTCTGGAAAGCGCGGAATGGGCCGACCAGGTGATCTGCGCCTGGGGCAGCCACGGCGTGCATCTGGGGCGCGGGGCCGCGGTCGAGACGATGTTGCGTGCCACCGGCGTGCGCCTGTGGCATCTGGGCCTGACGCAAGGCGGCGCACCGAAGCATCCCCTGTACATAGCATACGACCGTCAGCCCGCGCCCTGGCCTTGAGCCAAGGTCCGGTTGCAATTGCATCGCCGGCGAAGGAGACCGCGCTTGGAGCAGGCGAAAACGCGGCATAAGCTTTCTGATCCGCAGGCAATCCGTGCGCCATCTGTTGCGCAGGATCAGGCCGGCATCGTTGTCGTAAGCTGTATCTGGCTGGTGGTCAGCCCGGCCCCGTTTTGCACCACCGCGAGCGCTGATCCGTCAAGGAACAGTGTCACATCATCGCTGTCATCATCCTTGACCAGCGATAGCGTCGGGTCAGGGTGGGCTGCTGCGTCGTAGACGACAACGATCTGATCGTCCGACGCGCTGTAATCGGATATGTGCGCGATCTCGCCATCGCTGATCCAGTCGCCGACGGCAAAGGTGTCGGAGCCGTCGCCACCGTTCACATGATCGCCGGCGCCCACCACGAACAGGTCGTTCCCCTCGCCGCCGTTCAGGAAATCGCCGGCGTTATCGTCGGTGGTGTCATGCCCGAACAGGGTATCGTTGCCGTCACCGCCGTCGAGCGTGTCGCTGCCGGTGCCGCCTGACAGGCGGTCATCGCCCTTGTCACCCGTCAGCCAATCGTCGCCCGAACTGCCCGAAAGGCTATCGGCACCGTCGCCGCCATGCAGGGTATCGTTGCCCGACCCGCTTGCAAGGGAATCGTCGCCGAAATGCCCGGCGAGGCTGTCATCACCCGCGCCACCATTCAGGGTGTCGTCGCCGCCCTCGCCCTCGATCGTGTCGTTTCCTGCGCCGCCATTGGCAACATCATCACCCTCGCCCGCATGGATGATGTCGCGCCCTTCGCCGCCGATGATTGTGTCGGCACCGCTCCGGCCGCCCAACTGGTCATCGCCCGCGCCGCCGGTGATTGAATCGCTGCCGCCATCACCAGTCAGGATATCGGACCTGTCGGTGCCGGTCAGTTGACCATCGGGATCAGGGGTTTTGGGCGTATCGGTCGATTCCGGGTCATGGGTGGAATGGCTGTCGGTATCCGCCGCGTCGGGTGTCACGCCTTCATCATGGGCGGCGGCGACAGTGACCCAATCAAGCATGTTGCCGCTGGCCTCGTCCGGCTGCGGGGTATCGTCAGTTTCTTCGGCCTGGTCCGGCTCGTCGTCATCCGCGCCCTTCGACATGCCGCCCACAACCGCATCGGCAAGAACGCCGGCGAACATCGCCCCGAACAACCCCAAAAGTCCCAACATGGCACCCACCCCCGATGCGTTAACGATTTCCCGCGTGGACCGTTAACCAATAATCCGGTCAAGCCCTTGCGACTGATAGGAAATATCGCGTCGCACTGTGGCACGAATCTGGCCTTTCCTCTACGCTTCCCCGACCTTTTTCTGCAATTAGAGTTAATTGCCGCGCATCTGCCCGGCTGCGGTCCGCCCGCGATTGGTGCTTTTCTTTTCGCGCGGATGCCTGTACACGCGCGCATCCGCTGCAATGGCGGAGCCAAGGGCCTTGCTGGACGACATCCCGGCCTGCGCCGTCCCATCCAACCAAAGGAGCATCCGATGTCGATCACTGTTGAAGAAAAGACCCGTCTGATCAAGGAATTCGGCACCAAGGAAGGCGACACCGGTTCGCCAGAAGTTCAGGTGGCGATCCTGTCGTCGCGCATCGCGACGCTGACCGAGCATTTCAAGGGCCACAAGAAAGACAACCACTCGCGCCGCGGGTTGCTGATGATGGTCGCCCTGCGCCGCAAGCTGCTGGATTATCTGAAGGGCAAGGACGAGGCCCGCTATACCTCGCTGATCGCCCGCCTGGGGCTGCGCCGCTAAGCAGTCCGGATGATCGGATCAGAACGCCTGCCTCAAAAAGGCGGGCGTTTTTCATATTGCGATCGATTGCCGCTGCACGTCACATGCCGTGACCGCGGTCTGAGCGAATTGCGATGCCTTCCACCTTGCGCGGCGTCGGCCGTGCGTAACGCAACAGGCCAGCGTCGCCACCCTATCGCCCCTGACGCCTGGCGACCGAGGACCACGACGACCGCCGCAACAGGAGAGCCGCGCCGTGCATGACTGGACATCCATCGTCAGAGAGTTTGTGACGCTTCTTGTGGTGATAGATCCGGTCGGAACGATTCCGGTTTATCTGTTTGCCGTTCAGGGTGTTCCTGCGCGACTTCATCGCAACTTCGCCGTGCGTGCGGTCGGAATTGCGACCATCGTGCTGCTGGCCTTTCTGGTGGCGGGGCAATATCTGATGGAGACAATGGGCCTGCGTCTGGGTTCATTCAAGATTGCGGGCGGGATCGTGCTTTTCGTCTTTGCGATGACGATGATCTTTGGAGAATCCAAACCGACGCGCGAAATTGAAGAAGCCGAACGCGATCATCTTGCGGGCGCGGTGTTTCCTCTGGCGATACCGTCCATCGCATCACCGGGTGCGATGCTGGCCGTCGTGGTTCTGACCGACAATTACACCGAAACATTGGCCGAGCAGGCGATCACCGCCGGGCTGCTGATCCTTGTGCTGGTGCTGACACTTGGTCTGCTGTTTGCCGCTGCGGCTGTCTTCAAGGTGATCGGCAATACCGGCACAAGCGTGATCAGCCGGGTCATGGGAATCGTTCTGGCAACCATCGCGGTGGACTCGGTTCTGGGTGGTCTTGACGAGCTTGGCGTTCTGACCATCGCACCCGCCCAGATTGGCACCCCGCTGAACGAAGGCGTTCCTGGCTGATCGCCGGGCCAAATCTGGCGACAGGCGCACGCAGCACCTTCCGCAGCGGCGGCGTCCGGCCCCGATGATTCCTGAAATAAACCCTGCCGATCGGAACGAATTTCGTCCCTGTGGCTTCATTCACTGAATTCACGTCTTAAAGGACATCAGGATGACCGATCTGAAGCAAGACTTCTGGGACCGCATGAAAACCGTTCGCACGGGGATGTTGGGCATCACGGGCATGGGGCGGCTTGTCGCCATGTCGCCGCAGATGGATGAAGACCTGCCTGGCCACGTCTGGTTCATCACCGCGGAAGGCACGGATCTGGCAAAGGGTCTGGCGCAGGGCGAGCGCGAGGCGCAACTGGTCATTTCGGATGATTCCGCCGGACTTTACGCAGATTTGACGGGGCGACTGGTCCGGTCCACGGACCGTGAGGCGCTGGACGAAGTGTGGAGCTTTGTTGCCGATTCGTGGTTCGAAGGCGGCAAGACCGACCCCGATGTTTGCCTGTTGCAGTTCACACCGTCCAAGGGCGAGATATCAGTGACGCCGACGAGTGGCGTGAAATTCCTTTACGAGATTGCCAAGTCCAAGGTGACAGGCGAAAAGCCCGAGATGGGCGCGCAGGGCAGCGTGAACTTCTGAACGCATCGGGCTGAACGCATCGGGCGAAGCGTTCTGCGCGGCCCCGCGCCGCAACAGGACGCTTCCCCTTCTCCCCATTTTCCTGTAAAGGCGCGCAATCTGTGACATGCGGCCCTGCCCCCGGCCGCACACAAAGGATAGGGGGCGGCGGCAATGGGGCCGCCAAGCAAGCCGAGAGACACGGGCAAGGGGCCTGTGGGTGCTCTCATTTAGGGAACGATAGATGTTCAATGTGACGACAAAATCCATCCAGTGGGGCGATGAGACGCTGACACTGGAAACGGGCAAGGTTGCCCGTCAGGCCGATGGCACGGTAATTGCAACGCTGGGCGAAACCAGCGTGATGGCGAACGTGACCTATGCGCGCACGCAAAAGCCGGGGCAGGATTTCTTTCCGCTGACCGTGCATTATCAGGAAAAATACTATGCGGCCGGCAAGGTTCCGGGCGGCTTCTTCAAACGCGAAGCACGGCCCTCCGAAAAGGAAACGCTGACCTCGCGCCTGATCGACCGTCCGATCCGTCCACTGTTTGTGCCGGGCTTCAAGAACGAAGTGTTGGTGATGTGCACCGTGCTTTCGCATGACCTTGTGAACGAGCCGGACATTCTTGCGATGATCGCGGCCTCTGCGGCGCTGACGATTTCGGGCGTGCCCTTCATGGGGCCGATTGCTGCGGCGCGGGTCGGGTTCTCGAACGGGGCTTACAAGCTGAACCCCGATGTCGATGACATGCAGAAACTGCGTGAAAATCCCGAACAGCGGCTTGATCTGGTAATCGCCGGCACCAAAGACGCCGTGATGATGGTCGAATCCGAAGCCTACGAGCTGACCGAAGAGGAAATGCTGGGTGCTGTCAAATTCGGCCATGACGCGATGCAGCCGGTGCTGGATCTGATCGTCGATTTCGCCGAGCTTTGCGCGAAAGAGCCGTTCAACTTTACGCCCCCGGATTATTCGGCCCTGTCGGGTCGTGTGAAAAAGGCCGGTGAAAAGGCGATGCGCGCGGCCTTCGCGTTGCAGGACAAACAGGAACGCACCAACGCGATTTCAGCGGCGGTTGCGGCAATCAAGGAAAAGCTGTCGGACGAAGACCAGGCCGATGCCAACCTTGGGTCGGCGATCAAGGAGCTGGAAAGCAGTATCCTGCGCGGCGACATCATCAAGGGCGGCGCACGGATTGACGGGCGCGACACCAAGACGGTGCGCCCGATTGTTGGTGAAACCGGGATCCTGCCGCGCACCCACGGCTCGGCCCTGTTCACCCGTGGTGAAACGCAGGCTCTGGTCGTGACCACGCTGGGCACCGGCGAGGATGAGCAGATCATCGACGCCTTGCACGGCAACAGCCGCTCCAACTTCCTGCTGCACTACAACTTCCCTCCCTATTCGGTGGGCGAAGTCGGCCGTGTGGGCAGCCCCGGCCGTCGCGAGATCGGTCACGGGAAACTCGCATGGCGCGCGTTGCAGGCGGTTCTGCCTGCGGCGACCGATTTCCCGTATACCATTCGTCTGGTGTCGGAGATCACGGAATCCAATGGCTCGTCGTCGATGGCGTCGGTTTGCGGTGGCAGCCTTTCGATGATGGACGCGGGCGTTCCGCTGAAATCGCCGGTCGCCGGTGTGGCGATGGGTCTGATCCTGGAAGACGGCGGCAAATACGCCATTCTGACCGACATTCTGGGCGATGAAGATCATCTGGGCGATATGGACTTCAAGGTTGCGGGCACGGCGAACGGAATCACCAGCCTGCAGATGGACATCAAGGTTGCAGGCATAACGCCCGCGATCATGGAGCAGGCCCTGGCGCAGGCCAAGGATGGCCGACTGCACATTCTGGAAGAGATGAACAAGGCGCTGTCCGCGCCGCAGGGCTTCTCGGAATACGCACCCAAGATCGAGACGCTGACCATTCCAACCGACAAGATCCGTGAAGTCATCGGGTCGGGCGGCAAGGTCATCCGCGAAATCGTGGAAACCTCCGGCGCGAAAGTCGACATCAACGATGACGGCATGATCAAGATCGCATCCAACGATGCGGCAGCGATCAAGCGCGCCTATGACATGATCTGGTCGATCGTGGCCGAGCCGGAAGAAGGCAAGGTCTACACCGGCAAGGTTGTCAAACTGGTTGATTTCGGCGCGTTCGTGAACTTCTTCGGCAAGCGTGACGGGCTGGTGCATGTGTCGCAGATTGCGTCCAAGCGGTTGCAGCACCCGAATGAGCATCTGAAGGAAGGCCAGGAAGTGAAGGTCAAACTTCTGGGCTTTGACGACCGTGGCAAGGTGCGGTTGGGCATGAAGATGGTCGATCAGGAAACTGGCGCGGAAATCGCGGAAACGAGGGAAGAGGCGTAAGCCTTTTCCCTGCCAAACGAATGGAAAAAGGGGCGTGCCATGTGGCACGCCCCTTTTGCTTTGCCCGGTCTGGCGCCTAGAACAGCGCCGCTGACTTTTGCAGCGTGATCCACACGCCCCACAGAATCGGCAGCACCACCACGGCCCATGCCAGCAGTGCGGGCGCATCAAAGCCGCCGCGCCCGATGCCGAACGATCCGCCGTTGCCTGTGGTATCGGCCACCGTGACCTTGGCCTGCATCGCTGCCACTTCGGTTTCCGACATGAACCACTTCTTGTCCAATGGCTTGACCATTGCATTCGCGATCAGGCCGACAACCAGCATCCCGCACAGGATATACATCGTGAAATCGTAAACCTGCGCGCGCTCGATACCCGCGTTGATCTGCGCCTCACGGATGTAGTTCACGACAACCGGCCCAAGGATGCCCGCCGTGGCCCATGCCGTCAGCAACCGCCCGTGGATCGCGCCCACGAACTGCGTGCCGAAGATATCGGCAAGATAGGCCGGAACCGTCGCAAAGCCGCCGCCATACATCGACAGGATGATCGCAAAAATACCGACGAACATCAGTTTGCTGCCCATGGCGGCTGCCGTCGGTGCCAGCGCATACAGCGCGATTCCAAGGATGAAGAACGCAAAGTAGGTGTTCTTGCGACCGATCTTGTCCGACAGCGAAGCCCAGAAGAACCGCCCGCCGATGTTGAACAACGACAAAAGCC
This sequence comes from Rhodobacterales bacterium, assembly GCA_041737515.1. Taxonomy (GTDB): domain Bacteria; phylum Pseudomonadota; class Alphaproteobacteria; order Rhodobacterales; family Rhodobacteraceae; genus JBBQZP01. Next base: position 7,203 of record JBGSRQ010000050.1, read on the forward strand.
CGGTGAACGCCGCCGCAATCGCCGCGATAGAGACTTTTTGTTCGGGCGACAGGTCGGTGAATTTGACCTCGGGCAGACCGATCAGCGCGCCTGCAAAGATTTCCTGCAGCATGGGCGAGGCCATACCGATCACGCCGATACCGGCCGACACGTTCATGCACAGCACGATCCAGATCAGCCAGAACTGCTTGGTCTTGTGGGCGTCTCGCAGGTGGACGTGGTTTTGCGTGATCATCGCGTTGGTGCTGGATGCAGGGGCCGTCCAACCTTCGGGCTTCCAGCCAGCGGGCGGGATACGATAGCCGAAAGCGCCACCCAGCATGAACACCAGATAGACCGCAGCCATCACCAGAAAGGTCTGCCAGACGCCAACATCCGTGGTCGTTGCGAACCGGGTCATCAGGTAGTTGGCAAGGGGCGCACCGATCAGCGCACCGCCGCCAAAGCCCATGATCGCCATGCCCGTCGCCATGCCGCGCCGGTCGGGGAACCATTTGATCAGGGTCGAGACGGGCGAGATATATCCAAGCCCCAGCCCGATGCCGCCAATGACACCCGCGCCCAGCCACATCAGCCAAAGCTGGTGAATATAGACGCCGTAAGCCGCAATCGCGATGCCGCCGGTCCAGAAGATGGCCGCAACAACGCCCGCCTTGCGCGGCCCTGCGCGTTCAAGCCAGCCGCCCCAGATGGCGGCGGCAGAGCCAAGGAACACGAAGAACAGCGTGTAGATCCAGCCCAGATCGGCAACGCGCCAGTCGCAGGTTTTCGTGAAAAGTGATGTCATCAGCGACATGCCTTCACACACCACCGGGGCCGAGACGCCGACCGAACGTGACAGCGGCAGCCAGAACACGCTGAACCCGTAGGCCATGCCGATGCACAGATGGATCGCCAGCGCAGCAGGTGGCACCATCCAGCGGTTGAAGCCGGGTTTTGCGACGATTCGTTCGCGGTCCAGAAATCCGGGTGTGCCCCCGGCCGTGCCGTAAGCTTCATTGGTTGTCGTCATTAGGTCCCTCCGTTGCGCCTTCTTGATGAAGGCCGTTCTTGCAGTGCACGAAAGCGCGCAACTCCCGGATCGGGATCGCGCCCAAACATTGGCTTGAGATGTGAAATACGGTCCCGGCGAAAAGTTCTAACCAGTAGTAACTCAAAACGCACAGAAATTACGATCGCCTGAAGCATCGCAGGGTATAAGTGGTAACAATTCAGAACCACATTGCAAGCACAGATTTTCGGTTTGCAATGCTGGTTGCAGCGCCGTGACATGAACCCGGTCCATGCCCAAAAAAAGGCGCGCGCCCG
>JBGSRQ010000081.1:0-2703 GCA_041737515.1 Rhodobacterales bacterium
TCAGAAGCGCCACGAAAACAACGGTATAGAAGAAGAATCCAAGACCCGCCGTGGCCAACCGGGGCGAGGCATAGATCATGACATGCCGCGCCAGCAGCCCGCCCGTCGAGGTGCGCAGGCGCGGCGGATCGACGGGCAGCAGCAGCCACAGAGACAGCGCACAAAGCGCCATCCATAACGCATGGCCGTCAAACACCGCGCCAAGCCCGAAACGCGCGGTGATCATCGGGGCAATCGCCGCCAGTCCGGCGTAGGACAATCCAAAGAAACTGCCCCAGATCGCCATCACCAGCCCCAGACTGCGCGGCGTGGCGGCCCGCGCCATGAACACCGGGCCACAGACGACAATCACCAGATGCGACGCGCCCTCGATCACCCGCAGCACCATCATCACCGGATAGGGCGGGAAGATGGATTGCACCAGCGATGCCCCCGCCGCCACACACAGCGCCGAAACCACTGCCCGGCGCAGGCCGAACGGTCCAACCAGAACGCCTGCCACCACCCCGAAAATCAGGCCAACCAGCCCGACGATGCTGACCATCCAGCCCATCGCAACCGGGCCGTAGCCCGCGTAGACCCGGCTCAGATCTTCGAACAGGATGGAGATCTTGCCAAATTGCGCGGCAGCCCCAAGCCCCGCGCAAAACACCGCGATCACGATCAGCGCATTGCGCAGGGTCATCGCGTGGGCTCAGAAGTGGATCGCGCGACCATAGGCATCCAGCACCGCCTCGTGCATCATTTCCGAAAGCGTCGGATGCGGGAAGACGGTTTCCATCAGTTCGGCCTCGGTCGTCTCCAGCGTGCGTCCGATGACATAGCCCTGAATCAGTTCGGTGACTTCGGCGCCGATCATGTGCGCGCCCAGAAGCTCGCCAGTCTTGGCATCGAAAATCGTCTTGATGAAGCCTTCGGCCTCGCCCAAGGCAATCGCCTTGCCGTTGCCGATAAAGGGAAAGCGGCCAACCTTGATGTCATGCCCCGCCTCTTTTGCGCGCACCTCGGTCAGGCCAACGCTGGCGACCTGCGGATTGCAGTAGGTGCAGCCTGCAATCGAATTCGGCTTGATCGGATGCGGATGCCCACCGGCGATCAGTTCGGCCACCATCACGCCTTCGTGGCTGGCCTTGTGCGCAAGCCAGGGTGCGCCGGCAATGTCGCCAATGGCGTAAAGCCCTTCCACGCCGGTGCGACAGAATTCGTCGGTCACCACATGGGTGCGGTCGATCTTGACGCCCAACGCCTCCAGCCCCAGGTTTTCGACGTTGCCAACGATGCCCACGGCGGAAATCACGGTGTCGAATTCGGCCGTTTCAACCGTGCCATTCGATTCCAGATGGGCGGTGACCTTACCGCCGCCCTTGCCATCAGGTGCGCGATCCAGTTTCTTGACCGTGGTCTTTTCGTGGATCTTCATGCCCTGCTTTATGAACGCCTTTTTCGCGAAGGCGCTGACTTCGGCATCCTCAACCGGCAGGATACGGTCCATCACTTCAACAACTGTTGTATCAGCCCCCAAGGTATTGAAGAAGCTGGCAAACTCGATGCCGATCGCACCCGATCCGATGACCAGCAGCCGCTTCGGCATGCGTTTTGCCACCAAAGCATCGCGGTAGGCCCAGACCAGTTCGCCGTCGGCCTCAAGCCCGGGCAGGTTGCGGGCGCGGGCACCTGTGGCAAGAATGATGCTTTTCGCCTCTAGGTCTTCCGACCCCTTGTCGGTTTTCACCGAAACGCGGCCCTTGGCGGGCAGGGTCGCCTCGCCCATGAACACCGCGATCTTGTTCTTTTTCATCAGATGGCCGATGCCGCCGGAAAGCTGCTTTGCCACCCCGCGCGAGCGTGCAATGACGGCGGGCAGATCATAGCTTATGCCCTCGGCCTTCAGGCCGAACTCTTTTGCGCGATGCATCAGATGAAAGACTTCGGCGGATCGCAGCATCGCCTTGGTCGGAATACATCCCCAGTTCAGACAGATGCCGCCCAGATTTTCACGCTCGATAATGGCGACGTTCAACCCCAGTTGCGCCCCCCTGATGGCGGCAACATAGCCACCGGGGCCTGCACCGATCACGATCATGTCAAACGTCTTGGCCGCCATCCTGTCCTCCCCGGAAAAAGTAGTTTGACGCTAAACCATTCCACCGGGCCGAGCAACCAATGCACGGGCGCAGGGCCATGCGCCGCATGCATAGCTAGCCCTTCAGCGCCCGCACCACCGCGCCATAGCCGCCGCTATCCAGAAACTGCTGCTCATCCACCGTGTTTTCGCGCCCCAACGCCGCGTTTCGGGGGGGAAATCGGCCAAAGCGCGCAATGATCTGTTGGTGCGCCCGCGCGTGCAGGGCCAATTCTGCGTGGCCGGGCATCCGTTCGGTGATCAGTTGCACCGCCAGCGCCTGATCGGCGCCATCTTCTGAATGTTCGAAGGGCATGTAGAAAAACTGCCGCTCCGGTTCGGGCGCGTCCATGTCCCATCCGGCATCCAATGCTGTGCGGGCGGCCGCGCGCGCCAAAGCGTCGCTGGCAAAGGCCTGCGCCTCGCCCCGGAACATGTTGCGCGGGAACTGGTCGGTGACAATCAGATAAGCCAGCGTGCCCGCCGCGCCGTCCACCCAATGCTCCATCCCGCCATCCATCGCCGCCTGCCACAACTCGGCAAAGCGGCCGCGCACCAGCGCGTCCAGATCGTCGCCGCCC
>JBGSRQ010000090.1:0-4223 GCA_041737515.1 Rhodobacterales bacterium
GCCAGCATGCCCAGAACCACGTCGTTCAGGTAACAGAAGCCATTGGCGCGGTCGGGCAATCCGTGATGCGTGCCGCCGCCCGGCACATGCACCACGCCGCCGTCACGAAGCAGTTCGGCGGCCAGCATCACGCCGCCTGCCCCGGTGGCTGGGCGACGGAACACCTCGGGAAAGACCGGGTTCGAAGCAGTGCCAAGATGGTGCCGCAAGCGCATCTGTGGCGTCGCCTCGCCCGTCATTTCCGCCGCTTGCAGCGCTGCGATGTAGTCGGGTGTGTGCCAGGCGGCCAAAGCTGCGGGCTTGGCGCAGGGGCTGGTGCGGTAGCTTTGCGCAGGCAACCAGCCCAGGGCGCGGGCAAGGTCCATCACGGTTGATACGCGCGGCACCCGCAAAGGATGCGCGCCGCCGTAGCTGGAGCCACGATAAATCTCGGACCCGATGAAAACCGGCGTGCGAGGGCCCGCCGCAGCGGAGCCGTCAGCGCTCAATTCAACAGCGCCTCGATGGGTTTGGTGATGGTGTTTGACATCGGGTTGGGAACCGAACCCCAGGTCTGCAGCACAGCACCATCCGGCCCCAACAGAACCTTGTTGAAATTCCAGCTCGGTGCAAAGCCGTTGGTCTTGGCGACCCAGGCGTAGAACGGATGCGCCTTCGGCCCCGTCACATGCGTGATCTCGGTCATCGGCAGGGTAAGGTTGAAGTTCACCGCGCAGAAATCCTTGACCGCTTTCGCGTCGCCCAGTTCCTGATTGAAATCATCCGACGGCACCGCCAGCACATGCAGCCCCTGCGGCCCGTATTTATCGGACAGGGCCTGCAGATCGTCGTATTGCGGGGTAAAGCCACACATTGACGCGGTGTTGACCACCAGCACCGGCTTGCCGCGCCAGGCGCCAAGATCAATCGTGCCGCCGTCGATAGACGCAAAGGTGAATGCAGGCTCGGCCGCGCGCGCGCCCTGTGGCATCAGCAGCATCGCGCCAAGCGAAAACACGAAGGCCCGGCGTGACAGACGGGCAGTCCGGGAAGGATCATTCAGCATCGGCGCGCCTCTTTCATGCAAGGTTTCGTCCTGATGAAGATATTGCGCAACACCGTAACGTCAAATCGGAACATTTCAGCAATCTTGAGGTTCTTTTTGCTGCAATTTGCGCTAAGTTGATCAGCAATCCACTATATGACGTAATTGTTCAACGACTCGCAGCCTTGTTCTGCAAAACCATCAGGCCATTTATTCGGTGAAACGCACAGATCCTGTCTCCCCCCAATTGCTGACCCAAGTGCCGCGCACGCAGTTTGGCGCGCTGTGCTGGCGTGAGCGGTCGGGCGCGGTCGAGATTTTGTTGATCACATCGCGGGACACCGGGCGTTGGGTTGTTCCCAAGGGCTGGCCGATGGACGATCGCCTGCCCCATGACGCGGCCTTGCAAGAGGCGTGGGAAGAAGCCGGCGTCAAAGGCACGGCCTCATCCGAATGTGCAGGCTTTTTCTCTTATGCCAAAACCGCAGATGGTACCTCGTCAACCGAAGGTGCTTTGCCCTGCATCGTGGCGGTTTATCCGGTTGCAGTGGCAAAGCTTGCCCGCAAATTCCCGGAACGGGCCGAGCGGCGGCGCAAATGGTTCACCATCTCCAAGGCCGTCCGCAAGGTGGATGAGCCGGAACTTCAGGTGCTGCTGGAAGCCGTCGGACCCTTGCTTGGCAAAAGCAAGGCGGCGAAGGCGGGAAAATAGACGCGCACCTTGCGCAGCGGGGGCCTTGCATTGAGTGGCCCGTCGCATAGGTTACGCAAAGACGTTGTGACTGCGGCGATGTGGCGGCGGCGATGTGGCGGGCGAAACCGGTAATCCATGATAAGATACACCTTGAATTGCGCTGACGGGCACAGCTTTGAAAGCTGGTTCCAATCGGCCGACGCAACGGATGCGTTGATTGGAAAGCGCATGGTCTCTTGCCCGGAATGCGGGTCTGACCGGGTTGAAAAATCGTTGATGGCGCCGGCCGTGACACCTGCAAGACGCGACGCACTGACATCAGCGCCCAAATCCACGGTGGAAACCGCACTGTCCGCCCTGCGCCGTGAGGTTGAGGCAAACTCCGATTACGTCGGCCTGAACTTCGCCGCCGAAGCCCGCGCGATGCATGAAGGCGACACGCCACAGCGCCCGATCTACGGCGAGGCGCGGCTGGATGAGGCGCGCAAATTGCTGGAAGACGGCGTGCCGGTTGCGCCCCTGCCCTTCCTGCCGCCGCGCAAAGTGAACTGACCCCCTTGAAGGACATGCGATGACCATTCTGATCACGGGTGCAAACCGGGGCATCGGCCTTGCCTTGGCACAGGCCTTTGTCGCGGCGGGAAAAACGGTCATCGGCACGCATCGCGGCGCGGCGAACCCGGCAGTGATCGGAGCCGGGATCAGCTGGCAATCGCTGGATGTGACCGATCCGGCCAGCCACCACGCCCTTGCCGAACGGCTGGCCGATCAGCCGTTGTCGATACTGGTGTGCAACGCCGGGGTATATCTGGACAAAGGGCAATCACTGGACACGGGCTACGGTCCGGCGCTTTGGGCCGATACGTTTGCCGTGAATGTGACCGGCGTTTTCTTGTCGGTGCAGGCACTGTTGCCCGCGCTGCGCAGGGGGCGGGGCAAGATTGCCATCATCTCTTCCCAGATGGCGTCCAGCACCCGGGCGCCGGGGGGCAGCTATATCTACCGCGCGTCCAAGGCGGCCGCGCTGAATCTGGGCCGCAATCTGGCCACCGACCTGTCGTCCGAGGGCATCGCCGTTGGCATCTATCATCCGGGCTGGGTGCAGACCGACATGGGCGGCGACAGCGCGGACATATCCCCCAAGGCCGCGGCCGCAGGCCTGATGGCGCGGCTTGAAGCCCTGTCAGCCGCAACATCGGGCGTGTTTGAAACCTGGGACGGGCGCGCGCATCCGCTGTGAACGGGCTCAACGCCGGTGATGGCGGAGCCTATCAGGGCGCGGGGCACCGAAGCGCCAGCACCGTATCACGGCTGCTGCGAAAGGGTCCGATCTCGACCGGGGGAAGGCCCTTGGCCCGCGCGACCATCACTTTCGTCCAATCGGCATCAACAAGCACAACCTCGTCCCCGGCGCCGCAATTGCGCACGCCGCCGACCAGTCGCAAGGCCCCCTTGCGGTGGTTTGTCAAACCGGGCAGACGCCCGATCTCAGTCAGGGTCCGGTTGCGATAATCAAGAAAGACAAGTTCGCTCGCAAGATGCGGTTGATTGACATAGGCAATATCGGGGCGCCCGTCGTCGTTGAAATCGCCGACGCCGACGGGGGCCAGCCACCGCTGAGCGGTGCCGATATAGGGCGTGGCAGTGATTTTCCCGACCGCATCATAGACCGCCAGCGATGCCCCTTGCGTGATGCTGGTCTGAACCACCAGCACCTCGCGGATACCGTCGCCGTCAAGATCGACAACACGGGCCTCGATATCCTCGAACACTTCGGTATCGGGCAGCGTCACAACCGTGATCTCCGGCGCGCATCCGCCGCAGGTGCGGTAAAGAATACGCAATTCGCCATAAATCCGGGGCCGTCCCAGAATGTCATGCTGATACCTGCTGGTGGGGGCGGTCAGAAACGCAGCCATGATCTGCGACTGCGCCGCACCCGCCGTTGGCAGGCATGAAAGGATCAGGGCGAAAACCGCCCCGCGCATCAGATCTGCTTTTCGGGCATCTGCACCCGAAGTCCGTCCAGCGCATCAGAGACTTTCAACTGGCAGGTCAGGCGTGAGCGTGCCGGATCGGGTTTCCAGGCGAAATCGAGCATGTCTTCCACCATCGCGTCCTTCTTGGGCAGTTTCGCTACCCAATCTTCGGCGACGTAGACATGGCAGGTCGAACAGGCGCAGGCACCGCCGCAATCAGCCTCGATCCCCGGGATGCCGTTGTCACGCGCGCCCTCCATCACGGTCAGGCCATTTGCGACCTCGACCACATGTTCCTTGCCGCCGTGTTCGATGTAGGTGATCTTCGCCATGCCGTGCCCTTTGCCGCGTTTTTGCTTATCTTGCGACATAGGCGAAATTTGCGGGCAATGCCAGACCTGCGTTGCGGCCACGGCGGGCCGGGGGGCTTGCATCGCGGCACAGATGTTCTACTTTCGTTCGCATGGTTGATCACACCGCCGACCCGACCCACGCCTGGATGACGCCGACGCCCGCGCCCAACACC
>JBGSRQ010000095.1:0-5192 GCA_041737515.1 Rhodobacterales bacterium
GGCCCCCGGCACGCCGAACCGCTCGCCAGAGTGTTTGCGCCGGATCTTCGTGCCCACGTCGGACGGCCGCCTGATCAGCATCAGTGCTGAAACCGGCAAGATATGCGCAGGCTTTGGCGGGGCCGACGGCTCGGTTAACCTGTGGGCCAACATGCCCAACGTGACGCCGGGATCGGCCTATTCCACCTCGCCCCCTGTGATCACAGACCGGGTGGTGATCGTCGGCGGCACGGTGAATGACAATGTCTCGACCACCTCACCCTCGGGCGTGATCCGGGGGTATGATATCTGGACGGGCGCGCTTTTGTGGAATTTCGACTCCAAGCGCCCGGAAGCGCTGGCCCCCATTCCGGATGGTCAGACCTATTCCGAAAACGCGCCCGATAGCTGGAGCGTTTCGTCCTATGACCCGGCGCTGAACCTTGTCTACATCCCGATGGGCAACCAGTCGCCCGATCAATTCGGCGGCAATCGCAGTGCCGAGGTTGAAGAATACTCGGCCTCCGTGTTGGCTCTGAATGCCGATACCGGCGAGGTGAAATGGGTGTTTCAGACCATGCACCACGATTTGTGGGATATGGATGTGCCCGCCCAGCCCAGCCTGATCGACCTGACGATCAACGGCGAAACCGTGCCAGCACTGGTGCAGCCCACCAAACAGGGCGAGATTTTCGTGTTGAACCGCGAAACCGGCGCGCCCGTTTTGCCGGTCCGCGAGGTTCCGGCCCCCCAAGGTGCCGTGCGGGGTGATTTCACCGCACCCACGCAGCCCGTATCGGCGATCTCGTTCGAACCTCCGATGCTGCGCGAAGCTGACATGTGGGGCGCAACCCCGATTGATCAGGCGCTTTGCCGCATAAGCTTCCGTCAGCTTGACTATCGCGGCCGCTTCACCCCGCCCAGCGAGAAAGGCTCTATCGTCTATCCGGGCAATTTCGGCGCTTTCAACTGGGGCGCGGTGGCGGTTGACCCGGTGCGTCAGGTGATGTTCGGGATGCCGGTCTATCTGGCCTTCACAGTGCAGATGGTGCCGCGCCAGGATACGGGGTCACGGGTTGTGACTGCGGATGGCGAGCCTGTGTTCAACGAAAACTTCGGCGCCCCCTATGCCGCGAAAATGGGCGCGTTTCGCTCGCCCCTGGGTCTGCCCTGTCAGCAGCCGCCCTGGGGCTACATCTCGGCGGTTGACCTGACCACGGGCGAGAAAATCTACAAGCTCAGGAACGGCACTGTGCGTGATCTGTCGCCGATCCCGCTGCCGTTCAAGATGGGGGTGCCAGGCATTGGCGGGCCGATCATTACGGCTGGGGGAGTTGCGTTCCTGTCGGGTACGCTGGATTACTATGTGCGCGGCTATGATCTGCAGAACGGGGCCGAGATCTGGCGCGCGCGACTGCCCGCAGGGGGGCAGGCCACGCCCTCTACCTATCTGGGGCGCGACGGGCGGCAGTATGTGGTGGTGGTTGCCGGCGGGCACGGGTCAACCGGCACCAAGGCGGGCGATTCCATCATCGCCTATGCGCTGCCGCAGAACTGAAGCCACCCGCACCGTTTTGCAACCCGTGTGCGGTGGTGCAAAACGGTGCGGCACCAGCATCGGATGGCGGAACAATTGCGCGCACCGTGGGTTGTAGGACTGTTCGAAACGACACTCACATTGCCGGACATCTTAGACCTCTGCCGTGCACAGGCCTTGGCCGAGTTATCGGCAAACAGGCGGTGCCTGGCATCGCACTCATCAGCAAAAACAGGAGGATCCCATGCTGGACGACCATAACACCGGACAAGACGACGACGACGCGCATCGCCGCATCGCTCAGCGTGCGCATGAAATCTGGGTTCAGGAAGGCTGCCCCGAAGGCAAGCAAACCGAACATTGGATCCAGGCGGAATCCGAAGTCGCAAACCCCGCGCCGCTGGTTGCGGCAAAGCCCGGCGAAAGCACCGGAAAGGATGCGGATGATTCGGCTCAGCTATCCGTGAAACCCGCAAAATCGAAAAAGACAGATCGCGGCTGATCGCGGAATCTTTGAAGACAGGAAAGCGCCGGATGGATCATCCGGCGTTTTTTCATGTCCGGATCGGATGGTGCCGGGACACGACACCTTGCTGGTCGATGCAAAAGGGCTGCACTCTGCACCCAGGTGTCGGAATGAAAAAGGGGCCGCGCATGGCGGCCCCAATTCAGCGTTGGTCAACGGTCAGAAGATCAGCTTTTCCATTCCGGCATGGCTTTCAGCTCGTCCTCGGAATAGTCGACATAGATGACGATATCATCGCCATTGTCGCCTTCGGACCGGATGTCGATCTGGTCCATCGACAGGGCTACCGGGCGTTCGCCCATGCCCAGCCAGCCACCCACGTCGATGATGACGTTTTCAATCTTGCCATCATCGCTCAGCACAAGCTGGCTGATTTCGCCAACCCAGTCATCCGATGCGCCATAGACGCGCGCGCCGGTCAGGTTTTCGGCAGTCAGCGCCTCGGGGGCGGCGGCTGTCATTCCTTCACGGTCCGGACGGGCCATCGTGTCACCGCTTTGTGCCGTGGTGGTATCGCTGATCCCGCCTTCGGCGGCTGGCGCAGCGGCCTGATCGGTGCCGGTGGCATCCATCGCCGCGTTGCCGGTGCGATAGGTGTCAAGCGAGCGGTAGCCTTCGCCTTCCATCGCGTCACGGTTGTATTCATCCGTCGCCTCAAGCCGGGTCCGATCGCCGGTGTAGACCACGAAATACGCGCCGTCGTCATTCGTGTCGGGCACGAATTGCAGGTCGGTCAGCGCGACACTCACGTTACGCTCGCCCAAGCCAAGGAACCCGCCCGCATCAACAACAATGGACGAAACGCTGCCCTGAGCGTCAATCATCACGTCGCCCACTTCGCCGACGTTGTCCCATGTATCCGGTGCGTCTTCGATGCCTGCCGTCATGTTGATGCTGGCATCGGGGGCGATACCTTCACGTTGGATGTAGACGTTTTTCCCAACCAGTGTGTCAGCGCTCATATCCAGTGACCCGGCGGTGAACATCGGCGAGTTCGACGTTGCATTCGGCTCGGTCATCGTGGTGCCGCCGGTCGTATCGGTTCCGGTGGCGGGGTCTGTCGATTGGGCAACCGCGGGAAGCGCCATGCACGCGGCGATGGCTGTCGTCATCAAAAACTTTTTCATCGTTTGTCCTCCTTAAAGGCTCTGGCACGGCCGGTTCTGGCAGCGCCCTCATGCACTTAAAACATCCCACACGGGTCACGGTTCCCGACGGCCTGCGAATTTTCGACGGATTTCAGGGTCACGTTGCGTGACCTTGCGGCTGCGAACGGGCTTGGTTCACCACGGGCATCCTCAAAAATATGACGCCTGTTCATCGGTTTGATCAGGAATGCGAAAGGGTGCGGCGTATGGTGCATCGCTGCCGTCCCGCACGGCATGGTGTCATCAGAAAGGATCAGTCGGAGCAGGCTTTGCGCACGGTTACGCCGCGGCAGGTCACGGATGAAGCGACGTTCAACGACCTGTGGTCATCCGTGGTTGCAGCCTGGTTTCGCGGCGATCGCACAGACCCCGCCATCTGTCCGTTGTGCCTGAAACTGGGTCAGGCGACGATCTTGGTCGCTACGTTCAGGGCCCAGTGTTTCGGGTGCAGGATTGCCCGCGCCAATCTGGTTGCGGATCATCAGCCGGATTTCGGCGACCACGCGCGATTGTCCGTTCCGGCTGAGGCGGGACGCACAACCGTAAATTGTAGGGCAAGATGCGCCGTTTGGTGCAGGCCGTTCGTCGGCACAGTTCAGGACGCGCGTCCATTCGGCCGGGGCGGTTGGCCAAAGCGCCGAATTGCCAAGATCAACCCTTGTCCAGCAGCCGGGATGCAGTGCCAAGATCTGCCCTGAGCGCGGCAAGCGCAGCTGCGCGTTCGGCGGCGCCGCTCAACCGCAGAACATGCGCCGGGTGCAGCGTGATGATCACCGGGGTTCCGTCGGGCAGATGCTCGACACTTCCGCGTCGCGACAGGATGTCTTGCCCGTTCCCCGTTAAAGCCAACGTCGCCGTTGCACCCATAGCCAGGATCAGCCGCGGTTTCAGAATTGTCCGCTCCATCTCCAGCCACCAACGACAGGCCGTCACCTCGCCCGCCGTTGGCCGCATGTGAATGCGCCGCTTGCCTTGTGGGCGAAACTTGAAATGCTTGACCGCATTCGTCACATAAGCCGCCTGCCGCGACAAGCTGGCTTGCGTAGCGCAGGTGTCCAACATCTGCCCCGCCGGGCCAACAAAGGGGCGGCCGGTCAGGTCTTCCTGATCGCCCGGTTGTTCGCCAACGATCATAAGCGATGCGTCCGCTGGTCCTTCACCGACAACGCCCTGTGTCGCACAAGACCCGATCGGGCATCGTCGGCAGGCATCCACATCGCGCTTCAAACCGGCCAGGCCGTCTTTCGGCACCTTTGGCATCGGTGCCGCAACGATCCGTGCAAGATGCGCCGGTGGCATCGAAGGGTGCGCGGCCTGCATCGCCTGTGCCCGCGCCTGCGCGGTGCGGATCAGGCCAGGTATAAGATCGGCCTCTGGCAGGTTCTTCCAGTATTTGCGCGGCATCTCTGATGTCATCGCCGAAACCATCAGCCGCGCCGGGTTGAAGATGTTGGCATAATAGGTGCGCCAAAGCGTATCCGTGGCATCGGGGGGCGGGGGCGATACCTTTGTCGTGACCTCGTGCGTCAGATCACCAGCCACGAACCTTGCCGTCACGTCGGGTGTCGCGATGACCCAATCCATGTCGCCGAACCGACGCGCAAAAAAGGTGCTTGCGGCTTCGGTGATGTGGTGATCCGGCTCGAACCACGCCACGAAAGCGCGGCGGGGGTTGGACGGGGTGCTGACATCGCGGAACCGCACAAAGGCATGCATCTTGTGGATGTCACGCTCCACCGCCTTTTTCTGAACCAGCAATCTGTGCAAAGCCGGGTCCGACCGGTCGCCCCAGCGCAGATCGCCCCGGCCCAGCCGCAGGATTATGTCGTAGGCGCGGGCAAAACGCTGGGCATCACGGTGCAAAAGCGCGGTCTCGATGCTGGCAAGGGCTACGCGCGTCAGGTGCAAAGGAAGTGCGCGCCGGTCCTTGGGTGCGTCCGGCCCGTCGAAAAGCCCCGGATCCCCCGGCCCGACCGACCAGGACACGGCCTCGGCCGGAATG
>JBGSRQ010000131.1:0-17577 GCA_041737515.1 Rhodobacterales bacterium
GCGGACCCAACGCAGGGTCCGTCACGTTCTGCGAGGCCACCGCGCCAACATCCGCCCGCGCAAAGGCGCAGCGGGCGGCCACGGCAGGCGAGGAAGACGAAATGGCGACGCCGAACATGCCGGTCGTCTCGCAGCGCGCGACGATGGAAAAGGTCATGGGCCTAATCCGGAATGACGGCGGTGCCGTCAATTTCGACCAGCCAGTTTGGCCGGGCAAGGGCGCTGACAACCAACCCCGTCGACACAGGATGCACGCCCTTGATGTATTCGCCCATCGTGCGGTAGACGGCCTCGCGGTGTCGCACATCGGTGATGTAGACGACCACCTTGACCAGATTCTGCATCGAGCCGCCGCATTCCTCGATCAACTGGCGGATGTTCTGCATGACCTTGTGGGTCTGCTCTACCGGGTCGTGGCTGCCGATATCCTGTGCGTCATCAAGGTTTTGCGGACATTGGCCGCGCAGATAGACCGTCCGCCCGCCGCGTGTGACCACGGCCTGACACAGATCATTGTCAAGGTTCTGTTCAGGGTAGGTGTCCGAGGTGTTGAATTTGCGGATGCGGGTATGGGTCACGTCTGGGGTCCTTTCGGGGGCAATCAGGGGCGGGTGCCTTGGTCGATCCTTGCCATCAGATACTGTGCGAAGTCGTAATTCGGACGTTCCAGATGCGACAGGTGGCCGGGCTTTGCCAGACCCGAGCTTAGCCCGGCAAAGACTTTTTCGGTGCAGCCGCGATCTTCGACATTCACCGCATCCAGCAGGGTTTTCAGCGCAACGAAATTGTCCTGCGCGTCGGCGTCAGCCGCAAAATCGTCCGACATCCCGCCGCCAAAGCGGATATGCACCTGACCCGGCCCCTTGGGGTGCAGCGACAGATACCAGAAATAACCCGGTGTCAGCGTGATCAGCAGGCTGGGATAGATCGCAAGCAGAAATGTCGTGCGCCGTGCATCGCCTTGCAGCCGGGTGTTGCTGTCATGCGCCAAGGCGATGCGCAGCGTGTCGTCCTTCAGGATCGTATGGTAGTTGAAGGCCGGCAGACCGGGGGGACAGACCATTTCCTCCAGCTTGGAAAGCCCGCCGATGGTGCCCGCATGGCAGACCGGCAGATGATAGCTTTCCATGAAATTCTCGGCCAGAACCTTCCAGTTCGTATCCCATACATGTTCTTCGTAAAACGATTCTGTATAGCGCGCCATGTCATAGCCCGCGATCATCGCGCTGACATCTGCCAGCGTCTCCGCCACCGCCGCCGCATCAGGGTTGAGCGAGACAAAGACCCAGCCCAGCCACTCCTCGCACCGCAGGGCGGGCAGCTTGTATTCGTCTTTGCAAAACCCTTCGTTCTGCGTCATCGCGGGTGCGCCGCGCAAGGCTCCGTCCAGATTGTAGGTCCACGCATGATAGGGGCATACGATCGACCTTGTGTTGCCACGCCCGTGCAGCAGCGTCGACATCCGGTGCAGGCAGACGTTCGACAGCGCGCGCAGCCCGCCCTCACGGTCGCGGATCACGGCGACGGGCTGGCCGGCAAGGGTGCAGGTCACATAATCACCCGCGCTGCGCAGCGCATCGACACGGCCGACGCAGAACCAGTCCCTCGCAAACACATGCTCCAGTTCGGTCTGCAGAAACTCGGCCGAGGTATAAACCTCGGGTGGCATGGCGCGGGCGGTTTCGAACGGCAGGGCGGTGTTTGCGCGCAGCCGTTGCACGGGGATGTTGAGGGTCATCGCGTCGTATCCTTCAACTCGCAGGGGTGTCGGGCGTAGTGACCGCCCCGGGACTGACCATGTTGTGATGATCGGCATAGCCTTGCTGGATGGCAATCTGATCTGCCACATATTTCGCATCATGCCACACCCCCCACAGGAATGACGACCCCCGCCGCGATTGCCAGGGCAGACCAAGAAAGTACACTCCGGCTTCGGTGGACACGCCGCGATGATGGCGTGGGCGCCCGTCGGGGCCGAATGCGTCGATCTTGAGCCAGCTGTAATCCAGCGCATAGCCGGTGGCCCAAAGGATGGTGGTGATGCCCGCCAATGCCAGATCAAGCTCAAGGATCGGGTCGGTCATGCAGGCGGGGTCGGGCCAGACGCGACGCGCCTCGGGGTCGGGGGGCAGATCAAGGCCGTTGCGGGCGGCATGGGCATCGGCAAGGTCCAGCACCGACAGATAGTTCGCATCGCCCCGGTTCACGTTGGTGGCAAGGTCCGGCGCAAACGACATCACCCCCTTCCGATAGCCCGAGGTCCGCCCGACAAGCACCATCCCTTCCGCCGCCAGCCTGCGAAAATCGACCGTCTGCCCGCCCCGCGCGCCACTGACGGCGATCGTCACATGTTCGGTGCCGGGTGCGGGTGCGGCCATGTCCCACAGGCCCAGAACCCCCAGCCACCAGACAAAATCATGGCCCCGGTAGCTGCGCGGTGGGCGGTCGTGCGGCCCGATCGAAAGATAGACCTTGCGGCCCGCGCGCATTAACTCGTCCGCAATCTGTGCGCCCGAGGACCCTGCGCCCACAACCAGAACAGCCCCTGCGGGCAGTTGGCCGGGGTTGCGGTAGCTCGCGGAATGAAGCTGCGTGATACCGCTGGTCTGCGGCACCAGCGGCGGGATCACCGGGCGTTGAAAAGGTCCGGTTGCGGCGATGATATTGCGCGCCTCGATTGCACCGTCCGAGGTTTCAACGCGGAACCCCGCGCGCCCGTCCATGCGCCGGGCCGCGCGCACCTCTATGCCGCTGCGGATCGGGGCGTCGATCCGGCGCGCATAGGCTTCCAGATAATCGGCGACGGCATCCTTGGCGGCAAAATCGCCGGGTGCCAGCCCGTCGAACAGCATCCCTGGAAAGCGGTCGTGCCAGACCGGCCCGTTGGTGACCAGCGCATCCCACCGGCCCGAGCGCCAGCGTTCGGCAATCCGGTCGCGTTCAAGCACCAGATGCGGAATGTCATGCGCGCGCAGATGTTCGCTGGCAGCGATTCCCGCCTGCCCACCACCGACAACCAGCGTGTGTATCCGATCCAACGACATCTGTGGCCCCGATCTGACGTGCGGGTGCAGGTTTGGCCAAACCGGGCAGGGGCCGCAACTAAGGCTTTCAACAGCAGCGCTTAGGCGCGGGCTAACCTTGCGGCAAGGCGTCAGCCTGCCAGATAGCGGCGTAGGGCGGCTTCGGTCCCCTGATCCCAGATCAGGCGCAGCCAATGCGTGAAACACTTGGCAAAGCGGGCATTGCGACCCAGATCGCCATAAAACCGCGCCTGAGCAATCCACGCGGCGGGATCATCCTTTGCGGCCAGTGCTGCGGTATGCAGGGCATCCCATGCCGGATCGTTGGGTTCGATCGCGCTGCCGTCTTCGCGTGTGCCCGCGCACATCCGGGCCCAAAGCGCCTCGACCAAAGCCAACCCTTCGATCGGTGTGCCAGCAGCCAGGGCATCGCGCAGAACGGGAAGCACAAAGCCGGTGTGGCGCGACGATCCGTCAAAAGCGACGCGGCGGGTGGTATCGTGAATTTCGGGGTTCGAGAACCGCGTGGTGATCAGATCGACATATTCCAGCGGTGTCATCCCGGGAACGGATGCAACATGGGGCACAATCTCGAACGTCTCGACCTTGAGGAACAGCTCGCGGATCAGGGGATGCGCCATAGCGCCCGCAATCGTGGCGACCGACAGAAGCTCGCCCGCATTGGCGATGATCTGATGACCGCCGTTCAGAAGGCGCAGCTTCATCGATTCAAACGCATGCACGTCATCGGTGAAGGTGGCGCCAACGCGGTCCCAGTCGGGACGACCGACGCAGAATTTATCCTCGATCACCCATTGGCGGAAGTTTTCGTGTGTCACGGGTGCGGCATCGTCGATGCCAAAGCTGCGGACCAGCGCAAGTTCAGCAGGGCCGGTGGCGGGCACGATGCAATCGACCATCGCATTGGGAAAGGTGGCATGCGTGTCAATCCACGCCGCAAGATCGGGATCTGAAAGGCGGGCAAGGCCGACCACGGTCTGCCGCAGGATCACGCCGTTGCCCTGCAGATTGTCGCAGCTTTGGCAGGTAAAAGGGCCGGTGCCCTTTGCCCGCCGCAACTTCAGCGCCGCGATGATCGCGCCAAAGGCTGTCACGGGCGTGTCGGGATGTGCGGCATCATAAGCAATATCAGGATGTTGTGCGTCAAAGCTGCCATCAGATGACACATAATAGCCGCCCTCGGTGACCGTCAAAGACACGATACGGATCGCAGGCTCGGCCATATGGGCGATCAGGGGGGCGTTATCGTCGGCCACCGGAATGAAGCCGATCATCGAACCTGTCACCTCGGCCGATTTGCCCGAAGGGTCCAGTTCGATCAGGGTCGTCAGGCAATCCTGCGCCAGCATCCGGTCGCGCTGTGCCGCATCTGCTGCGCGCACACCTGCGCCCAGAATGGCCCAGTCTTGTGCCAGGCCCTGCTGCATCAGGCGGTGCAGATACCAGGCCTGGTGTGCGCGATGAAAGTTGCCAAGGCCGATGTGCACGATGCCCGCCGAAAGGCTGGCGCGGTCATAGGTGGGGCGGGCAACCGGGGCCGGCAGCGCGTTCAGGGTGCTCAGGGAAAGTTTCATCAGCTCATCCACTGTCCGCCATCGACGTTATACGTCTGCGACACGATGTAATCGGCCTCTTTCGACGCCAGAAAGACCGCCATTCCGGTCAGGTCGGCGGGCACGGCAAAGCGGCCTGCGGGCACGCCGGCGGCCACTTCGGCCTTCTTTTGACCCGGCTTTTTACCCTCAAGCCGAGCAAACATCGAATCCACATGATCCCAATGGTCGCCGTCGACCACGCCCGGTGCAATCGCGTTCACGTTGATGCCATGCCGGATCAGGTTCAACCCTGCCGACTGCGTCATCGAGATCACGGCGGCCTTGGTGGAACAATACACCAGCACCAGGCTTTCGCCGCGCCGCCCGGCCTGCGACGCCATGTTGATGATCTTGCCACCGTGGCCCTGTGCGATCATCTGTTTTGCCGCAGCCTGCAGGGTGAACAGCGTTCCCGCCACGTTGACGGCATAAAGCCTGTCAAAACTTGCGCGGGTGATATCGACGGTTTCGGCGGCATCGAAAAGGGCGGCATTGTTGATCAGGATGTCCAGCTTGCCCGCCGTCGCCACGACCAAGGCAATGGCCGCATCAATGCTGGCCTGATCGCTGACGTCGATCTGCACGGCATAGGCCGCGTCGCCCAGTTCGGCCGCTGTGGCCTGCGCCGCCTCCAGGTTGATGTCGGCGATGGCCACCTTCGCCCCTTCGGCAATGTAGGCTTCGGCAAAGCCCCGCCCGATGCCGCGCGCGGCTCCGGTGATGAGGGCCGATTTTCCAGCGAGTCGGTTCATGCGATGCGAAGTCCCTGCGCGTCAAAACGGTGGAGTTTTTCAAGATCGGGCGTCAGATGAATCGTGTCGCCGTGCCGCACGGCAATATCACCGGTGATCCGCACCGTCATCATGTCCATCAAGCCGGTGTCGTGAACATGGATGAACGTATCCGACCCCAGATGTTCGGCCACACCGACACGGCCCTTCCATGCCCCTTCGGTGGTCGAAACGGTCACATGTTCGGGCCTTATGCCGATGGTGGCGGCGCCGTGCTTTTTCGCCTCGGCGCCGTCGATCAGGTTCATCTTGGGCGACCCGATAAAGCCCGCAACAAACACGTTGCGCGGGGCGTGATACAGTTCCAGCGGGCTGCCAACCTGTTCGATAAAGCCCGCGCGCAGGACCACGATCTTGTCGGCCATCGTCATCGCCTCGACCTGATCATGGGTGACATAGATCATCGTGGTTTTCAGTTTTGTATGCAGTTCCGAGATTTCAAGCCGCATGCCCACGCGCAAGGCAGCATCAAGGTTCGACAAAGGCTCGTCGAACAGAAACGCCGCAGGTTCGCGCACAATGGCCCGGCCAATTGCCACACGCTGACGCTGGCCACCCGAAAGCTGGCCGGGTTTGCGGTCAAGGTAATCGGTCAGGTTCAGTGCCTTGGCTGCCGCGTCGATCTTGGCTTTCTGCGTAGCCTCGTCCAGCCCCGCCATCTTCATCGGAAAGGCGATGTTCTTGCGCACCGTCATGTGCGGATAAAGCGCGTATGACTGAAACACCATCGCCAGGCCGCGCTTGGCGGGCGGCAGGGCGGTCGCGTCCTTGCCGTCGATGCTGATGTGGCCCGAGGTCGTATCCTCCAGTCCCGCAATCAGCCGCAGCAGGGTGGATTTGCCGCAGCCCGACGGGCCGACGAACACCACGAACTCGCCCTCGTTGATATCAAGGTCCAACGGCGGAATGACCTGCACTTCGCCGAAACTCTTGGTGACCTTCTTGAGGCTGATCTGTCCCATTATTTTACCGCTCCGAATGTAAGGCCCCGAACGAGCTGTTTCTGCGAGAACCAACCCATGACAAGGATCGGTGCGATGGCAAGGATCGAGGCGGCCGAAAGTTTCGCGTAAAACAGCCCCTCGGGTGCCGAAAAGCTTGAGATGAACTTGGTCAGGGGCGCTGCATCTACCGTGGTCAGAAGGATCGTCCAGAACGCCTCGTTCCACGCCAGAATGATGTTCAGAAGGATTGTCGACGCGATGCCGGGAACTGCCATCGGTGTCAGCACATACAGGATTTCCGAGCGCAGACTTGCGCCATCCATCCGCGACGCCTCAAGTATCTCGCCGGGGATTTCCTTGAAGTAGGTGTAAAGCATCCAAACGATGATCGGCAGGTTGATCAGCATCAGAACAACGACCAGAAGGATCCGGCTGTCCATCACCCCCAGATATTTCGCCAGCAGCACCAAAGGATACAGCACACCCACCGCAGGCAGCATCTTGGTTGACAGCATCCACATCAGCACATCCTTGGTGCGCTTGCCGGGTACGAAGGCCATGGCCCAGGCGGCAGGCACCGCGATCAGGATGCCCAGCAAGGTGGAGCCGACTGAAATGATGATCGAATTCATCAAGGCCTTGGGATAGTTCGACCGATCCTGCACGGCGGCGTAATTCTCGGTGGTCCAGTTGAAGAAGAACCACACGGGCGGGTCCGAAATCGCCGTGGTTTCCGATTTGAACGAGGTCAGGAACGTCCACAGGATCGGAAAGAACATCAGCAGACCGAAGGCCCATGCAAGGGTGGTCCACATGACCTTTTGTCGGGTTGTGATAGCGCGTGCCATGGTTAGCCTCCCTCAGCTATCAAGGTTCTTGCCGACGATCCGCATCAGGAAGATCGCGACGATGTTGGCAAGGATGACGGCAACAATGCCGCCGGCAGAGCCAAGGCCCACATTTTGGCTTTCCAGAACGCGCTGATAGACCAGATAGGTCAGCGACCGGGTGCCGAAGGCGCCGTTGGTGGTGACGAAAATCTCGGCAAAGATCGACAACAGGAAAATCGTCTGGATCAGGATCACGACGGTGATCGCCCGGCTCAGATGCGGCAGGATGATATAGCGAAACCGCGACAGGGCAGGCGCGCCGTCCATTTCGGCCGCCTCAAGCTGTTCGCCCGACAGCGACTGCACGGCTGTCAGCAAGATCAGCGTGGCGAAGGGCAGCCACTGCCAGGCCACGATCACAATGATCGAAAAGAGCGGCGACTGGCTCAGAAAATCATAGGGTTGCAGGCCGATGGCCTTGAAAAGATACGAGAACAGCCCGTTGTCCACGTTGAAGAACATGTTCTTCCAGACCAGCGCGGAAACGGTCGGCATCACGAAGAACGGCGCGATGACCAAAATCCGCACGATGCCCTGGCCGAACATCGGCTTGTCCAGCAGCAGCGCCATCAGAACGCCGCCGACTATGGTGATCAGCAATATGCCCGCGACCATCTGCAGCGTGACGAACAATGCGCCAAGAAACGCCGAGGACGAGAGGAACGAGGCATAATTGTCAAACCCGATCCACGCATCAAACGTGCCGCGCAGGGGGCGGTAATCGGCGAACGAGAAATAGAGCGTCATGCAAAGCGGCACCAGCATCCACACCAGAAGCACGAACACAGCAGGCGCAACCATGATGCGGGCCGCAGATTTCGAATGGGCTGTTGCCATGATCTTGATCCTCCCCAGGATGTCGGGCAAAACGTCCCCGGCCACACGCGCTTGTCCTGTGGACACCCTGCGCAGGCCAGTCGTCAATGCCCCGGACAACTACGCGGCAGGCGGCGCGGGTTGCGCGCCGCCTGTGCGGAAGCGTGGCTCAGTAGCCCGCAGCTTCCATTTCGTCGGTGGTCAGCGCCTGTGCCTTGGCCAGTGCATCCGCAGCGCTCTGGTTGCCCGCAAGAGCGTCCGAGAACTGCTGGCCGACCTGCGTTGCAATGCCCGCAAACTCGGGGATCGCCACGAACTGGATGCCGGTGTAGGGCACTTCGTCAACGGTCGGTTTGGTCGGGTCAGCCGACAGGATGCTTTCCAGCGTCATCTTGGCAAAGGGTGCCGCGGCCAGATAATCCGCATTCGAATAAAGCGATGTGCGGGTTCCCGGCGGAACGTTGGCCCAGCCTTCCTTGGACGCCACCAACTCGGTGTAGCCCTTGCTGGTTGCCCAGCTGATGAAGGCCTTGGCTTCGTCCTGATGTTTGGACGAGGTCGGGATGGCCAGCGACCATGCCCAGAGCCAGTTGCCACGCTTGCCCAGACCATTGTCGGGGGCCAGAGCGAAGCCAACCTTGTCGGCAACGGTCGAATCCTTGCCCGTCACGAACGAGGCTGCAACCGTGGCGTCAATCCACATGCCGCATTTGCCTTGTTGGAACAGCGTCAGGTTTTCGTTGAACCCGTTGTTCGCCGCACCGTTGGGGCCGGACTCTTTCATCATGTCGAGATAGAAGTTCAGCGTGTCGGCCCAGGGCTTCTGGTCGAACTGGGCCTTCCAGTCCATGTCGAACCATTTGCCGCCGAACGAGTTGTTCATGGCCGACAGGAAAGCCATGTTTTCGCCCCAGCCGGCCTTGCCGCGCACGCAGATGCCGTTGATGTCGTTGGCACGGTCGGTCATTTTCAGCGCGGCTTCGCGGATGAAAGTCCACGTCGGCGCGTCGGGCATCGTCAGGCCCGCTTTTTCCATCAGGTCGGTGCGATACATGACCATCGACGACTCGCCGTAAAACGGCGCGGCAAGCAGCTTGCCGTCAACCGTCAGACCACCCGCAATTGCGGGCAGCAGGTCGGCGGCATCCCAGTCGGCTGCCATGCCGTCGCTCAGCGACACCAGCCAGCCGTTCTTGCCCCAGATCGGCACTTCATAGGTGCCGATGGTCATCACGTCATACGCGCCGCCGCCGGTCGAGATGTCGGTGGTCAGGTTCTGGCGCAGGACGTTCTCTTCCAGCGTGACCCACTCAACCTTGATGTCGGGATGGGCGGCTGTGAATTCGTTCGTCAGGCTTTGCATGCGGATCATGTCGCCATTGTTCACGGTGGCGATCTTGATTGTTGTTTCAGCGGTTGCCATTCCGGCCAGCAGGCCGAAGCTGACCGCGCTTGTCAGCAGTGTGTGCTTGATAGACATTGACGTCCTCCCTTTTACACGTGTTCACAGATAAGCGCATCCCTGCCTTCCGGTCAATCCAGAATTGCGTGGGGGACATGGCTCGCCCTTGAAAAGTCCCAGCATTCAAGCCGATTCCCGCAATCGCAATGTCCCGTCGAACAGCTTAACAAACTGTCCATCATGATTTTTTTGCGCGTGTATTGAACTGACCAGGCGCGAAACCGCGACCGGTCCGATGCTGTCGACATCTTGCTCGACGGTGGACAGGCGTGGCACCAGAAAGGGGCAAAGCGGGTAATCGTCATGTCCCATGATTCGCAGGCCGCCGTTTCGTTTCGCCCCTGGTTCCAGCCCGTGCGACGCGGCGGCGCGCAACGCCCCGATCGCCACCCGGTCATTGGCGCACAGAACCGATGCCTCAAGCAGACGGCCGGCGGCAAACTCCCTGTCCAGCACTGCCTGACCGTGCGATTCAAAGAACCATTCCTCGTTCATCGCCTCGGTGCCGATGATACGGGGGGTGTGACCCAGTTCCTCCATTTTTGCGATGTAGGCCTTCTCGCGCTCGAACGCGTTGAAGTTCACCCTTGGCATCGCAAGAAAGACCGGCGGCGGGCCGACACGGCACAGATATTCCGTCGCCAGGCCGGTGCTCTGGACGTGGTTCGTTCCCACAAAATCAACGTCAGACAGACCTTCCGGACGGGAGTCGACCAGAACGAACGGCAGTCGGGAGCGCAGCCGCTCCAGCACCCGCATGTCACTTTGATTGCCCAGCGGGGCCATCAACGCGCCGTCGACGTTCATCGACATCAGGGTTTCCGCCGCCCGCGCCTCGATCAGCGTGTCAGAGTGCGAACATTGCGCGATGACGGTGTATCCGGCCTTCATTGCCGCCCGCTCTATCGCCTCCAGCAGTTTGGTGAAGAAGAGGTCGTTCAGATAAGGCGTGATCACGCCGATGATGCCGGTCGACTTGCGGTTCATGCGGGTTGCAAAGAAGTTCGGAACGTATTCCACGCGGTCCAGCCCCTGCCTGATGCGCTCTTTCGAGGTTCGGCTGACACGCTCGGGGTCCTGAAAATAGCGCGAAAGGGTGGGGCGCGAGACGCCGATGGCAAGCGCCAGTTCTTCCATCGTGTCGATGCGTTTCTTGAAACCCGGAACGGGAGGCGGCGGTGTCATTTTTCCCTCATCTGCTGGTTTTTGCGAAAATACCGTATTAAACTTTTACATACGTTATAAAATTTGCGCCATCCTTTTCTTCATCGCCCGGCAAGATGAAAAAACAGGCGCCTGGCAAACCCCCGTTGCCACAACGCGGCCAAGACCAGAGGCGCCGAGCTGCCCCTGGACCGCGCGGGAAGGCAGCGCGATCCGGAAAATGTCCGACCCAGCCCCCGCTGCCCCGCTTTGCCAGTGCCGGACGGCTTGCCAAATGAGTGCAGTCGCACCAAAGAGCGCAACAAAGACCGTGGCCTTTCCATCGTCGGCCTGATCCTATGTTCGGGCGCGCAGGCCCAAGCCGGAGTGAAGCGATGACCAAGACACTTGATCTGATCACAATCGGCCGGTCGTCGGTTGATCTTTATGGCGCCCAGATCGGCGGCCGCCTGGAAGACATGGGGTCGTTTGACAAGTATATCGGCGGATCGCCCACCAATATCGCCTGCGGGACGGCGCGGCTGGGCCTTAGATCCGCGGTGATCACCGGTGTGGGCGATGAACACATGGGTCGGTTCATCATCGAGCAGTTGCGGCGCGAAGGCGTCAACACGTCAGGGGTGAAGGTCGATCCGGACCGGCTGACAGCGCTGGTCATCCTGGGTATCCGGGATCAGGAGCAGTTCCCGCTGATCTTTTACCGCGAGAATTGCGCCGACATGGGGTTGACCGCCGATGATATCGACCCGGTCTTCATCGCATCGGCCCGCGCTGTGGTGGCGACCGGCACGCATCTGAGCAACCGGCGCGTCGAATCCGCCACCCTCAAGGCGCTGGATGTTGCACGCAAGGCGGGTCTGCAGACGGCGCTTGATATCGACTACCGCCCGAATTTGTGGGGCGTGGCGGGTCACGGCGCGGGGGAAAGCCGGTTTGTGGAAAGCGCAGCGGTAACCGCAAAGCTGCAATCGACCTTGCATCTGTTCGACCTGATCGTGGGAACCGAGGAAGAGTTTCACATTGCGGGCGGGACGACCGATACCATCGCGGCCCTGCGCGCCGTGCGTGCGGTTTGCGAAGCGACGCTGGTGTGCAAGCGCGGTGCCGCTGGGGCCGTGGCCTTTACCGGTGCGATTCCGGACAGTCTGGATGACGGTCAGGCTGGCCCCGGTTTCCCGATCGAGGTGTTCAACGTGCTTGGTGCGGGCGACGGGTTCATGTCGGGCCTTCTGAAGGGATGGCTGGACGGCGAAGATTGGCCCACGGCACTGAAATATGCCAATGCCTGCGGGGCTTTCGCGGTCAGCCGGCACGGCTGCACCCCGGCTTACCCCAGTTGGGACGAGTTGCAGTATTTTCTGGGCCGTGGAATCATCCGCCCCGATCTGCGCAACGATACGGCGCTGGAGCAGGTGCATTGGGCCACAAACCGGCACATCGACTGGCCCTCGCTGAAGACGTTTGCCTTCGACCACCGGTCGCAGATCGAGGAGATTGATGGCTATACCCCGCAAAAGGGTAGTGCCTTCAAGCAGCTGTGCCTTGATGCCGCGCTGCAGGTACAGAACGGTCAGGCGGGGTTCGGCATCTTGTGTGACAACCGGATCGGTCGCGCCGCACTGCACCGGGCCTCGGGGTCGGGCCTCTGGATCGGACGCCCGGCCGAATGGCCCGGTTCCCGACCCGTCACGCTGGAGCCTGAACTGGGGGCCGACTGCGGCGGTCTGGGCGAGTGGGCACGCGAAAATGTCGTGAAACTGCTGGTGTTCTGCCACCCTGATGATGACGCCGCCACCCGTGCCGGACAGGAAGAAGTGGTTCGCCGGTTGTGGACGGACAGCCGCAGAAACAAACTGGAGTTCCTGCTAGAACTCATTCCCTCACGCGTTGGTCCGGTGGACGATGCCACGACGCCGCGTCTGATCCAGCAATTCTATGACGCGGGCATCTGTCCCGACTGGTGGAAGCTGGAGCCGTTCAGGACCACCGCCGCCTGGGCAAATGCGGTCGATGCGATAGAACGCAACGATGCCCGGACACGCGGCATCGTGGTTCTTGGGCTTGATGCGCCCGAAGCGGACCTTGCCGCCAGCTTTGCCCTTGCCGCGCAGCAGCCGCTGGTCAAGGGCTTTGCCGTGGGCCGCACCATTTTTGGCGATGCCGCCCGCGCCTGGATGAAGGGCGACATGACCGACGCAGATGCGGTCGCCCAGATGGCAGCGCGGTTCGCCCGGTTGTGCCAGATCTGGGATCGCGCCCGTACTGCGGCCAGTGGGAACACCAATTGAGGTCTGACCCTTGAACGAAGGAGGAATGATATGACCAGAACAATCCGGCTGACCGCCGCACAGGCGCTGGTGCGGTATGTTGCGGCGCAGATGAACGCGGATGGCGAACCCTTCATTGCCGGCTGCTGGGCGATATTCGGGCATGGCAACGTGGCGGGCCTTGGCGAGGCGCTGTATCATGTGCAAGACAGCCTGCCGACCTATCGCGGTCATAACGAACAGACGATGGCCCATGCGGCGATTGCCTATTCCAAGCAGCTTGGTCGAAAGCGGGCCATGATGGTTACCTCGTCGATCGGGCCGGGCGCGCTCAACATGGTGACGGCCTGCGCGCTGGCGCATGTGAACCGGTTGCCGGTCTTGCTTGTTCCGGGGGATGTCTTTGCAAACCGCGGGCCGGATCCCGTGTTGCAGCAGATCGAGGATTTCGGCGATGGCACCGTCACCGCCAATGATGCGTTCAGACCGGTCAGCCGGTATTTCGACCGGATCATGCGGCCAGAACAGTTGCTGGCAGCCCTGCCGCGCGCATTCCGGGTGATGACAGACCCAGCCGATTGCGGCCCCGTCACGCTGGCGTTTTGCCAGGATGTGCAGGCCGAGGCGTATGATTTTCCGGAAACCTTCTTTGCGCCGCGCGTCTGGGCAACCCGGCGCATCCGCCCTGACGAGGGTGAACTGGCAGCCGTGGCGCAGGCGATCCTTGCGGCCCGCCGCCCGGTGATCGTGGCGGGTGGTGGTGTTCATTTTTCCGGCGCAACCGATGCGCTGCGAGCCTTTTGCGAACACCACAACATTCCCGTGACCGAGACGCAGGCGGGCAAGTCGGCCTTGCCGTGGGATCACCCGATGAACCTTGGCCCGGTCGGCGTCACTGGCGGCACGCCAGCCAATACCGTCTGCGCCGAGGCCGATCTGGTGCTGGGGGTCGGCACCCGCTTTCAGGATTTCACCACCGGCTCCTGGGGCCTTTTCGCGCATCCAGACCGCAGGATCGCCTGTCTGAACGTGGCCGCCTATGATGCGGCCAAACACTCTGCCTTGCCCCTGGTGGCGGATGCGAAGGTCGGGCTGGCCGAATTGTCGAAGGCATTGGGGGGCCACAGATCACCCGCGGGCGTCAAGGGATTGAAGGCGCAATGGTTCGCCCTTGTCGATCCTCTGACCGATGCGCCGGGCACGGGCAACGCACTGGCGACCGACATGCAGGTTGTGGGCGCGGTGCAGCGCGCCGCTGCGGAAAATACCGTGGTGATGTGTGCCGCAGGCACGATGCCGGGCGAATTGCACAAGCTGTGGAAATCCACACGGCCGATGTCGTATCACATGGAATACGGCTTTTCCTGCATGGGCTACGAGATTGCGGGTGCGATGGGCATCAAGATGGCCGAGCCTGACCGTGACGTGATCTGCTTTACCGGCGATGGCACCTACATGATGGCCAATTCAGAAATGGCCACGGCGGCGATGATGGGCATTTCGTTCACGGTCGTGATCACCGACAACCGCGGCTATGGCTGTATCAACCGGCTGCAGATGCACACCGGCGGGGCCGAATTCAACAACCTGCTGGC
This sequence comes from Rhodobacterales bacterium, assembly GCA_041737515.1. Taxonomy (GTDB): domain Bacteria; phylum Pseudomonadota; class Alphaproteobacteria; order Rhodobacterales; family Rhodobacteraceae; genus JBBQZP01. The sequence goes on from JBGSRQ010000131.1 coordinate 14,569, forward strand.
GCACACGGTTCACCAGAACCCGTCGGCCATCGACTTTGCGGCTCATGCGGCGGCGATGGGCGCGCAAAGCGTCAAGGTCGGCTCCATCGCCGAACTGGAAGCCGCGCTTGCCCGGCGGGCCAAGGTCACCGGCCCCTATGTGATCGTGATAGACACAGACCCCTATCCAAGCACGCCGCACGGCGGAACCTGGTGGGAGGTGGGCGTGCCGCAGGTTTCGGTCCGCGCCGAAGTGACCGCTGCGCATGCCCGGCATGAGACCGCCAAGGCAACGCAAAAGACAGATTGATGCCGGGGGGCATCGCAACGGCGGCATCCGGCGCGGGCGGGTGCCGAACAGATGAACCGGGGGATGGCATGCAGGACGAAACCGGGGGCGAGGGCGGCTATTACGCCGCGGATGCGGGCGACATTACCTCGTTCCGGACCTTGATCGCGCGCAAACTTGATCCGCTGTCGGTGCCTTTTGCGGCCCGGATCGAAAAGAATGTGCCGGTCTATGACATTATCGCCCTTGGTGCGACGCTGGACGATCCGGTGCAGCGCAAGGCTTTGATGGCGGAATGGGCGGCGGTCCTGCGTGGATCATCAGGGGTGATCGCACTGAAATCCACATATGCGGACACAGCCCCGCTTGATCGCGCGACAAACGTCTTCAACGCGATCATTGCCGAAGAACGGGCGGGCGGGGGCAGCAAGGGCGATCACTTTGCCGCGTCCGGAGCCAATGACCGGGTCTGGAATGCGGCTCAGAAACAGTGCCTTCGCGACCCCGAAGGCTTTGCGCTTTCGTTTGGCAACACGGCCATAGCGGCTGCGGCCGAGGCTTGGCTTGGGCCGGACTACCAGATGACGGCGCAGATCAATCTCGTGCGGCCGGGGGGCAAGGCGCAACAGGCGCACCGCGATTATCATCTGGGTTTTCAGACCGCCGAGACGGCCGCCCGGTTTCCGGTGCATGTTCACGCACTGACATCGGCGCTGACATTGCAGGGCGCCATCGCGCATTGCGACATGCCGCTTGAAAGCGGGCCGACGCGGCTTTTGCCGTTTTCACAGCTTTACGCGCCGGGGTATGTTGCGTTCCACGATGCCGGTCACCGGGCCGTGTTCGAAGGCGCCGCCGTGCAGCTTGCACTTGCAAAGGGCGATGCCGTTTTCTTCAACCCCGCGCTGTTTCATGCGGCGGGCGAAAACCGGAGTGCCGACATCGCGCGGATGGTGAACCTGCTGCAGGTGTCGTCTGCGTTCGGGCGCGCGATGGAATCGATTGACCGGGTGGCGATGGTGCGTGCGCTCTTTCCGGTTCTGACCGGGCTTTTGCGGGACGGCCGCCTGTCGCAGGCGCAGGCCGATGCGGTGATTGCGGCAAGCGCAGAAGGCTATGCCTTTCCGACCAATCTTGACACCGATCCGCCCATCGGCGGGCGCGCGCCAGCGAGCCAGGCTGATCTGATGCGCCGCGCGATGGCGCAGCAGTGGTCGGTGGCCGCGTTTGAAACAGAACTTGCAGCCCTGTCTGACCGCCGGATGCCCCAGGATGCGATGCAAAGGAAATCACCATGCCTGACCTGATCAGAAAGCCCTTCGGAACGCACGGCAAGGTGCACCAGATCACACCCGAAAGTGCCGGCTGGCGCTATGTCGGATTTTCTCTGTACCGCCTGCGCCCCGGTGACACCGCCGCCGAAGCAACGGGCGCGCGCGAGGTGATGCTGGTGATGGTTCAGGGCAAGGCTTCAATCACCGGCGCAGGGCAGGACTGGGGCGTTCTTGGCGACCGGATGGATGTGTTCGAAAAATCACCGCCCCATTGCCTGTATCTGCCCGGCGGTTGCGAGTGGGCAGCAACCGCAACAACGGATTGCATCATTGCCGTGTGTTCGGCCCCCGCGACAGGCGGCCATGCGGCGCGGCGGATCGGCCCGGATGGCATCACGCTGACCGCGCGCGGCAAGGGTACCAACACACGCTACCTCAACAACATCGCGATGGAGAACGAAGATTTCTGCGATAGCCTTCTGGTCACCGAAGTGTTCACCCCGGCCGGGCATTGGTCATCCTATCCCAGCCACCGGCATGACGAGGACGACTATCCGCGTATCACCTATCTGGAGGAAACCTACTATCACCGAATTGATCCGGCCAGCGGATTTGGGATCCAGCGTGTCTACACCGATGACGGCTCGCTTGACGAAACCATGGCGGTTTCGGATGGGGATGTGGTGCTTGTTCCGCGGGGCCACCATCCCTGCGGCGCGCCGTATGGGTTCGGGATGTATTACCTGAACGTCATGGCTGGCCCGCTGCGCAAATGGCGGTTCGTTCCCGCGCCCGAAGTGGATTGGATCTTGCAGCGCGACGCATAGCCGGACCCGGCAACCTTGCCACGGTGTCGCCCGCCCGGCCTGCCTGTTTGTCCGAACACGGGTCCGCGGACGGCGACAGGTCCATGTCAGCATGCGCGAGCATTCCAATGTCCCGCCGCAGACGAACGGCTTCGGCGATTTCAAGGCGTGGTCAAGCATCGTGGAAATCGACGCGAACAGTTTGCAGAATCAAGAAAGAATGATGATGAACTGCCATGCCAGACTGTCGGTTGCACCGATCGTGGATGGGTTGGGTGGACATGCAGCCTGTTGAATTTGCTCTGTCGTTTCCGGTGGTCCGGGCAAGGTTGACCCTTTGACCGCTCCATCCAGGCATCCGGCACTGCCCGCAGGGATATTTGCGCCAGTCTATCGTGGTGTCCCCGGCACTTCCGACACGAGTATGGTGACGGGCCAAGGCTGCTGGCGGGTTCAATTTATCTGATTGGTGTCAACCGCGATCCCGGCCGTTGGATGCCGAAGGCGTGGCCCGGTTGAAAGCCTGGGTCACGCGGACAAGATCGCCGTGACGGAACGCGCCTGCCATGAACCGGGCTGCCCGGACCAATAGACCGTCACCGGTGCCACCCGCCGCCGCGTCCTGCTGCGGTTTGCCGGGGCGGATGTGCAGCCGCCGCAG
>JBGSRQ010000148.1:0-9822 GCA_041737515.1 Rhodobacterales bacterium
GCCGCCCCCGCGATCGCCGTCATTGCCGAGGCCGCGCCTTATGTGGAGGACGAAGCCCCGGCGTCGGAAACGCCGCCCGCACCGATCGAAGACACCCCGCCGCCCATAGCGATGGAGGCCCCCGTGCTTCCTGCCGCCGCCCCGCCGATCAGCCTGCCCAAGCCGCAAGTGCTGTCACACTCCGACCTTGCCATCCCGGCGCAAGAGCCACCGCCAGAACCCTCCGAAAAACCACCCGCGCCGCAAAAACAACCCAAGGCCGAAAAGCCCGGAAAACGGCCGGAACCAAAACCTGCCAGGACATTGGCGAAAGCAAAACCGCAAAAGCCCAGGGAAAAAACTGCCGAAGCCAAACCCGCGAAACAACCTGCCAAACCCGCCGCCTCTGCCGGGTCAGCAGCCCCGCAACAAGGCCGGATCGCCAAGGGCGGCGCGGCCAGGATGTCGTCTGCCGCCTATGCCAAGGCGGTGATGAAAAAGGTCCGCGCGACCAGAAAGAAATCTCGCGCGGGAAAAGGCGTGGCGGTGGTTGGCTTTACCGTAGCCAGCAACGGCGGGCTGGCCTGGGTCAAGGTGATCCGGTCTTCGGGCAATGCTGCGCTGGATCAAACAGCGGTCAGCCACATCCAACGCTCGGCCCCGTTTCCTGCGCCGCCAGAGGGCGCGTGGCGGTCCTTCTCATTCGAATTTGTCGGCAAATAGCGGGCCAAATTATCCTTATTAAAAGAATCAGCTTTACAAAAAAGTGTTTCTGTCGGAAATTAAGATCAACCCCACGCCAACCCTGCGGCAGCCGCCACCGGGTCAGCCGGACGCCCCTATCTGGAACGCCCCATGCAAGGCCAAACCCCTGACCCTTTTGCCATGCCGGGAAGGTCGATGTGACCGACCCGGAGATGCACTTGACCGACACCACGCCTATCCATGACGCCGCCGTTCTGACGGCAGGGGGTCGTGTGGCGCGTATTCACCTAAATGGCCAGTTGTATGCCTTGCGGATCACCCGTCAGGGCAAGCTGATTTTGACGAAGTAAGGACCAGACATGAAACGTTTCCTGACCGCCGCCCTTTTGTCTACCGCGCTGTGCAGCCCCGCATTCGCGGTTGAACCGGCCGAGGTTTTGACCCACTACGCCGACATCGCGGCAGCCAGCTATGGCGACAGCCTGACCACAGCCAAGGCTTTGCAGGTCGCTGTGGCCGCCCTGATCGCCACCCCGTCGGACGAAACCCTGACCGCCGCCAGAACCGCTTGGATTGCCGCTCGCGTGCCCTATCAGCAGACCGAGGTTTTCCGCTTTGGCAATGCTGTGGTTGATGACTGGGAAGGCCGCGTAAACTCCTGGCCATTGGACGAAGGCCTGATCGACTATGTTGCCGCCGGTTCCGCCCAGAACGAAGAGAACACCCACGCCGCGCTGAACGTCATCGCCACGCCGAAATTCACCCTGTCGGGTGCCGAAGTTGACGCCACCACCATCACCCCCGACCTGATCAGTTCCACCCTGCACGAAGCTGACGGGATCGAGGCCAATGTAGCATCGGGCTATCACGCCATCGAATTCCTGCTGTGGGGCCAGGACCTGAACGGCACCGGCCCCGGCGCGGGAGCGCGGCCCTATACCGACTATGCCGCAGGCGATGCCTGCACCGGCGGGAACTGCGACCGCCGCGCCGCCTATCTTCAAGCGGCCACCGATCTGCTGGTCCGCGACCTTGAATTCATGGCCGCCCAGTGGACCGCGGATGGCGCAGGACGCGCCGCCGTCACGAACGACCCTAACGCTGGCCTGTTGGCGATCCTGACCGGCATGGGCAGTCTGTCTTATGGTGAACAGGCCGGGGAACGGATGAAGCTGGGCTTGATGCTGAACGACCCCGAGGAAGAACACGACTGCTTTTCCGACAACACCCACAACAGCCACTTTTACGACGGTCTGGGAATCCGCAACGTCTACTTGGGCGAATACACCAGGATCGACGGCACCCGGATGGCCGGGCCTTCGCTGTCGGGACTGGTCGCCGCGAAGGATGCCGCAGTGGACGCGCAACTTAAGGCCGAACTGGATGTGACCATGACCGCCCTGCAGGCGATCAAGACGGCGGCAGAGGGCGGTTTCGCCTATGACCAGATGCTGGAGGCCGGCAACAAGGACGGCGAGGCGCTGATCATGGACGGTGTCAACGCGCTGGTCACGCAAACCGCGTCGATTGAACGCGCTGTCACGGCACTGGGCCTGTCGAAGGTAGACTTCGAAGGATCGGACAGCCTTGATAACCCGAACGCCGTTTTCCAGTAGCCAAACCGGAGTCTGCTGCCATGATGGTCTGCCACTGCATGACGATCACCGACCATGACATCCGCGCTGCGGTCGATTGGATGCGCGCGGCAGACCCCGATACCGTGATCACGTCTGGCAAGGTCTATCACGCCTTGGGCAAACGTGCCGAATGTGGCGGCTGCATGCCATTGTTCCTTGATACCATGCGGCGCAGCGACGGGTTCTCGGTGCCAAAGGCCGACGCGCCACCGCGTCTGCCTCGGCGTTCTGTCGCTGCAAAGTAGATCGTTTCTGTTGGATTTGGAAACATTCTAACAACTTTGCCCGCCCCTTGGACATAGTCCCTGGGTGGCGCTAACTTATGCGGACCCAAGCCACGGCAATCGCCCCTGCCAGGTAAATCTTACCCCGCATCGGAAAGGAGCCGCGCCATGAAAGGCGACGCCAAGGTTATCGAATTTCTCAACGCTGCCCTTCGGTCAGAACTTACCGCCGTCAGCCAGTATTGGTTGCATTTCCGTCTGCAGGAAGACTGGGGTTACGGTCATCTGGCCGCCAAAAGCCGCGCCGAAAGCATCGAAGAGATGCAGCATGCCGACAAGCTGATCGCCCGGATCATCTTTCTTGAGGGTCACCCGAACCTGCAAAAACTGGATTCTTTGCGCATCGGCCAGACCCTGCGTGAGACAATGGAATGTGACCTTGCGGGCGAGCATGATGCGCGCACGCTGTATATCGAGGCTCGCCGCCACTGTGACGCCGTCGGCGATTTTGTGACCCGCGCGCTGTTTGACAGTCTGATCGCCGATGAGGAAGGCCACATTGATTTTCTGGAAACCCAGTTGGGTCTGTATGATCGGTTGGGCGCGGAAAAATACGGCATGCTGAACGCCAAGCCCGCGGATCAGGCCGAGTAATTCGGTCGCAGGGGGCGGCCGGTAATTTCCGATTGAAACTATCGGGAATTAGGCTTATGCAAAGCGCACAAGAGGTTTACCCATGCGCTTTGCCCTGATTCTGCCCTTGCTCGTTTCTCCCGCCTTTGCGCAAACCCTGGATGACCGCCACCTGCCGGTCATCCCGCGCACAGCCGAGGATGCCGCGAAAGTCGCGGCCATTCTGGCCCCTCCTACCGATTTCACCACGCTGGAAAAGTTCGAAACCAAACCCGCAGGCAGTGCCACCGTCCGCGCCCGCGACAATGCAGATGCCTTCAGTCAGTTGTCGGAAAACATGCCCTTTGGCCGTGAGATGGATTTCAAACTGGGCAACGCCCTGTTTCGCAAGACCTGGGTCGCCTCGCCCGCGTCCACCCTTGCATCTGATGGTCTTGGCCCGCTCTACAACGCCCGCGCCTGTCAGGATTGCCACCTGAAAGACGGACGCGGCCACGCACCGGACGGCCCCGACGATAGCCAAGTGTCGATGTTCCTGCGCCTGTCGGTGCCGGGAGGAGCCACGCCCGTAGGCATCAAGGATTGGCTGGCGACGCAACCCGAACCCATCTATGGCGGACAGTTGCAAGACCGTGCCGCCCCCGGCCAGGACGCCGAGGCGCGAATGGACATCACCTATGTCGAACAACCGGTCATGTTGGCCGATGGCACCATGGTCTCCTTGCGCGCACCGACCTATGACATGTCAAATCCCGGTTACGGTCCCATCTCCGCAGACCTGCAACTTTCGCCCCGCGTGGCGCCGCAGATGATCGGTCTGGGTCTGCTGGAGGCGATTCCCGCCGCCGATATCCTGGCTCGGGAAGACCCCGAGGACGCCAATGGCGACGGCATTTCCGGTCGCGCCCAGATCGTGCCCTCGGTCGAATTCGGTGTGCCGATGCTGGGCCGTTTCGGCTTCAAAGGCGGCGCCCCCACGATAAGGGAACAATCGTCAGACGCGTTCAGCGGCGATATGGGGTTGTCTACCCGGCTGCATCCCGACCCGTGGGGCGATTGCCAGCCGGCGCAAGCTGACTGCCGCGCCGCCCCGCACGGCCAGGAGCCTGGTGTCCGCGACGGGCTGGAAGTGGATGCGGCCAGCCTCGATCTGGTCACCTTTTATGCCCGTAACCTTGGCGTCCCCGAACGCCGCACCCCGGATGCACCAAACGTCCTGCGTGGCAAGGAAATCTTCCATACCCTGAACTGCACCGGATGCCATCGGCCCAAGCATGTGACGAACCGCCTGCAAAACCAGCCCGAACAATCGTTTCAGTTGATCTGGCCCTACACTGACCTGCTTTTGCATGACATGGGCGAAGGGTTGGCCGACAACCGCCCCGAGGGCCGCGCCACGGGTGCCGAATGGAAAACCCCGCCGCTCTGGGGCATCGGCCTGACCGCCCAGGTCTCGGGTCACAGTCAATTCCTGCACGACGGCCGCGCCCGTAACCTCCTGGAGGCGATCCTTTGGCACGGCGGCGAGGCGCAGGCGTCCCGCGATGGCGTGGCTGGCCTGCCGAAACCTGATAGAGACGCCCTGATTGCCTTTCTGGAGAGCCTGTAGATGCGCGCACTGATATTTGCCCTGTTGGCGCTGGCTACCCCGGCCAGAGCCGATTTTCCCGAAACCGTGAAAGACCATATCCTGCCCGGCTATGCCGCCTTCGAGTCGGCAACCAAGGCACTCGCCGACACCGCCGCCCAAACCTGCGTCGCCGCCGACATCGCCCCCGCTTATCACGCCGCCTATGACGCATGGATGACCGTGCAGCATCTGCGCTTTGGCCCGGTGGAAACCGATGGACGCGTGCTGGCGATACTTTATTGGCCCGATCCCAAGGCACAGGGCGCCAAGGCGCAAACCGCCCTACTGACCGGCGATCCCGCCAAACTGAGGCCCGACACCTTTGCCGAACAATCCGTTGCGGCGCGGGGCCTGCTGTCGCTGGAACGCCTGCTCTTTCCTGCTGACCCCTTGCCCGCTGATCCCTGCCCGTTGATCCGCGCCACCACTGCTGATCTGGCCCGCATCGCGGCGCTGGTTAATGCCGATTGGCAGAACGGCTTTGCCCAGACCCTCGCCACGGCGGGAGAGGCCGGCAACCCCACCTACCTGACCCGCCCCGAAGCGCGGCAGGTGCTTTTCACCCAACTGGCCACCGGGCTGGAGTTTCTCGGCGATACCCGTATCGGCCGCCCCCTGGGCAGTTTCGATACCCCCTACCCCGAACGGGCCGAGGCCCGCGCGTCGGGTCGATCGCAGCGCAACGTGCTGATTTCTTTGAAATCCATGCGCCAGATGGTCGAAACTCTGACCCCTGACGCCCCGGAAACCATCGCCGCCTTTGACCGCGCCATCGGGCTGGCCGAAACCCTGAATGACCCGGTTTTTGCAGGCGTTTCCGCGCCCGCGAGCCGGTTAAGGATCGAGATTCTGCAACAGGCAGTCGAGAAAATCCGCGAAGTTGTCTTGTCCGAACTGGCGCCCGAGATGGACGTCGGGATCGGTTTCAACGCCGCAGACGGAGATTGATATGAACAGTCGTCGCGCCTTTCTGGCGGGTCTGGCCGCCCTTGCCATTCCGCGCACCTCTTGGGCCGATGCGGGAAACCCTGCCTATCTGGCGGCCGCCAAGCAAGGCGAGGCGAATTTTCTGCACGGGCTGACCGAAACCGGGATCAGCCTGTTTTCTCTGCCGCTGCCGTCACGCGGCCACGCCGCCGCGGCCCATCCGACGCGGGCCCATGCCGTCGCCTTTGCCCGCCGCCCCGGCACCTTTGCCGTGGTGATCGACTGCGCCAGGGGGGTGGAAACCGCTCGCCTGATCCCACCAAAGGGCCGACAGTTCAACGGCCACGGGGTATTTTCGGCGGACGGGTCCATCCTTTACACCTCAGAAGTCGTGGCCGAAACATCCCAAGGCCGCATCGGCTTGTGGGACGCGGCAACCTTTGCCCGCATCGACGAATGGGCCTCGGGCGGCATCGGCCCGCATGACATCAAGTGCATGGGTGACACGCTGATCGTCGCCAATGGCGGTATTCAGACCGATCCGAACGACCGCACGAAACTGAACGTGGACATCATGCGTCCCAACCTGACGCAGCTTTCGCCCATGGGCGAAATATTGACGCAGACCGACCCGCCCGAGCTGCTGCAAAACTCCATCCGCCATCTGGCGCTTTCACCAACCCAGGTCGCCTTTGCCATGCAATGGGAGGGCGATCCGGCCGAGGCCCCTCCGCTTTTGGGTCTGTGGACACCGGGCAGCGCCCCCGTCCTGTGCCCAGCCCCCGAGCAAGAAGCATTTCGGATGAAGGGCTATGCCGGGTCAATCGCCATGTCTGCCGAACAGATCGCCATTACCTCGCCCAAGGGTGGCGTGGCGATGGTCTTTGACGCCAAGGGCACCTATCTGGCCAGCCACGAGCGCCCCGACGTCAGCGGCGTGGCAGCGCTTCCCAGTGGAGGGTTTCTGGCAACGGACGGAACCGGGGGGCTGTCACTGGTGGGGGCTGCTGGTTTGACCCGGATCAGCCAGGCAGCGGTTTCCTGGGACAATCACCTTGTAGCCATTTGACCACTTGCTTCATTGCAATACACGAAATTGCACTTGCACCCTTTGCGGCGATCAGTGCGTCTGCAGGGCCCCTGCCCGATCGGTGCGCGCAGCGATCAACACTGGTCCGGCACTCATCCCGGTGCCGGCACTTCGGGTGAAAGCACCCTGTTCCATTCGGCACCGCTTGGGTGATGCCCCGGGCGCGCAGGTAAACCTTGGCCAGAGATCGTGCAGAAGGCAACGAGGCTGCGAACAAGCGCGATGCTGCTTCTGGTGCGCCGCTTCGGCATGGGCCAGCGAGGCGACCCAGGTCGCAGTCATCAGGCCGACACGCATCAGGCCGGCGAGCTTGGCTGTGATACGCATGGCAGGGTTCCCTTTCGCCGTGAGACAAAAGCGGACGCGCCAAGTTTGCCCCCCGCTGCTTGTTGCCGGCTTCGGGCCAGATTTGTGACCGTGTCAGAAACGAACCATTCGGATGCCGGGCCGTAACCCGCGTCTGTCAGGGGACGGTCGGGGCGGCAAAGACGATATCGACCCGCAACCCCGGATGCCCGTCCGACAGGCTGATGCGCGCGCCCAGGCGGTCGGCGATGGCCCTGACCAGCGCCATTCCCAGCCCATTGCCTGTCGAGCGGTGGTTGGGATCGACCCGGTAGAACAGCTCGAACACCCGGTCCTGTTCGGCCTTGGGGATGCCGGGGCCGGTATCGGCCACCCAAAGGCGTACCCCTTCCGGCTCGACGCTGGCACCCAGCGAGATCGCGGTGCCGGCCGGGCAATGGGTGATGGCGTTCTGGATCAGATTGGCAAGAAGCTGCGACAGCATCGCTGCATCGCCCTGCAATGTCAGATTGGCGGGCACCGTGAACACCCGCAGGCTTTGGCCGCGTTCCTCGGCCACCGGGGCGAAGGTCTCGGCCAGGTCGTCCAGCAGCGGGGCCAGAGGCACGGGCACAAAGCCATCGCGGCCCCGATCCTGTTCCAGCCGCGAGATGCGCAGGATGGCATCAAAGATGTTGCGCAGGCGGGTCAGCTCGGCCTCGATCCCGTCGATGTGGTTGCGCGGATCATCCCCGGCATCCAGCGCCGCCTGCACCCTGTCCAGCGACAGAAAGGCCCGCGACAGCGGGGTGCGCAGATCATGCGCAATGGCGGCGGCGCTGGCTTTGGTCGTGGCCACCAGCACCGACAGCCGGTCCAGATGCAGGTTCATGGCGCGCGACACCCGGTCGATCTGGTCGTTCTGGGCTGACAGCGCCAGCCGCACCTGCCCATCGCCCTGCGACACAAGGTCCAGCGTATCGGCCATATGGTCAAGCTTGCGCAGGGTCTGCACACTGGCGCGATAACCCAGAATCAGGAAGGCCAGTCCCGTCACTACCCCAAGTGCCGCGAAGGCCTCGATCATCCGCTCGCGTTGCAGCACCACCTCCGAGAGGTTTCGCCCGACCACCAGCGTAAAATGATCCAGAGTGCCCCGGAAAAGGTGAAACTGCCCGTGCTCTGCCGGGTCTGCCCCGCTGCCGGAGAGCGTCATGTATTTGCGCGACCAGCCGACAATATCGGGCGCAAGGTCGATGTTCCCGCCGATCTTGCGGCCCATCGCGTCAAACAGACCAACCGCCCGCAGCTTGGTGCGCAAGGGATGGCTCAAGTTGTCCAGCACCTGCGACAACGCCGCATCGCCGCCCTCTTTGTAGATCTGGGCCAGCACGATCTGGTCTTCGGCAATCTGGTCTTCCAGCGCCGCCATCATGGAGCTTTGCACATAGAAGACTGCCGCTGCGCAGACAACCGTCAGGATCGCCAGCAGCATCAGCGTCCCGCGCAGCGCCGTCCTGAACGCCGCCCCCGAGGTGACGCCGGCCCGATCCATGCTCAGCGCGGGCCGTGCATGGAATAGCCGATGCTGCGAACGGTATGGATCAGCGGCAGATCAAACGGCTTGTCGATCTTGGTGCGCAAGCGGCTGACATGGGTTTCCACCACGGTCGTGTTCGGCTCGAAGTTGAAGTTCCAGACCTGTTCCAGCAACATGGTGCGCGTCACGACCCGCCCTGCATTGCGCATCAGAACCTCCAGCAAGGCAAACTCCTTCGACTGCAACTCGATCGCCTGGCCCTGGCGGCGCGCCACCCGCGACATCAGGTCCAGCGTCAGGTCATGCACTGTCAGAACCGGCTGCACTGTCGCTTCCGACCGCCGCCGGGCAAGTGCCACCACCCGCGCCAGAAGCTCCGAGAAATGGAACGGCTTGGTCAGGTAATCATCCGCCCCCGCCGCCAGCCCTTCGACCCGTTCCGCCACATCCGCCATCGCGGTCAGCATCAGCACCGGCATGTCCTTGCGCGCCGCCCGCAGCGCCTTGACGACCGACAGCCCGTCCATCCCCGGCATCATCCTGTCAAGGATGGCAAGGTCGCAGGGGTTGTAAAGACAATAGGTCAGCGCCTCGCGGCCATCGGCCACATGATCGACGGAATGGCCACTTTCGGTCAGCCCGGTCATGACGAAATCGGCGACGCGCCGGTCGTCCTCGGCCAACAGTATCTTCAACCTCAGGTCTCCGGGATCAAGCGCGTGTCGCAGCGCACCGTCCGACGATCCGGTGATGAGGTCAACCATGGAATCCATCCCTCTTGCCCAGTGCGGTCTGCAAAAGCCCCGACAGGCCAGGGCCGAGACCGGCGGCCACCACATCTGACAACGATCAGGATCGGGCCGGACCGATGGCGACCATGTCAGCGGATGCATGCCGCGTCCTGGCCGAAGGTAACGCCGTGACCACGCAGGCCCTACTTACTTTTTCGTAAACTTCGGGCAAGGTTGCTGTCGTGTTTGCCCCGCAGAGACCCGGCATCACCCTTTCAGGAGACGTGCCATGCAGCCGCAACAAGACCCGACCCTGCGCCCATCAACCCGCGTCCTGATCTGGACCGGGATCGTGTTCCTTGTCCTTGGTGCGGCGGCCATCGCTGCCCCTGCCATCGCCACGCTGGCGGTCGAGCAGATGGTGGCCGTGCTGCTGCTGGT
>JBGSRQ010000165.1:0-7088 GCA_041737515.1 Rhodobacterales bacterium
GTGCCACGCGCCGCCGTGCCCTCCAGCGGGGTCGGGTCGGGTCCGCGCCCGCCGCGATCAAAGTCGATCTTGATGTGCTGGGGACGGATCACGATTTCCACGTTCGCACCATCGGTGTGCCCCGGAGTGAGAAACGCCCCGAACGGCGTCTGCGTCAACGCGCCATGAGAAACACCGGGAATCACATTTATATCGCTGAAAAATGCCGCCGCTGCCCGGTCCACCGGCGTGTTGTAGACATTGTAGGGCGCGCCGCGTTGCACAATCCGCCCAGCGCGCATCAGGGCAATCTCGTCTCCCATCCGCAGCGCCTCGTCGGGTTCATGGGTGACCAGCAGCACCGCGGCCCCTTCGTCTTTCAAAACCTGCAAGGTCGTATCGCGGATGCCATCCCGCAGGCGGTTGTCCAGCCCCGAGAACGGCTCGTCCATCAGCATGATCCGGGGGCGCGGGGCAAGGGCGCGGGCAAGGGCCACACGCTGCTGCTCGCCGCCTGAAAGCTCATGTGGGTGCTTGTTGCCAAAGCCCGGCAGATCCACCCGCTCCAGCAGTTCGGCCACCCGTGCGGCCCGCGCGCCACGATCACCGTGCAGGCCGAAAGCCACGTTCTGCGCCACGCTCAGATGCGGGAAAAGCGCGAAATCCTGAAACATCATCCCCACACCCCGCGCCTCGGGCGGCAGGTTCACAGACCCGTCAAAGACCGCGGCACCGTCCATCAGGATGCGGCCCCGGTCCGGGCGCTCGATCCCCGCGATCATCCGCAGCGTGGTGGATTTGCCGCACCCCGACGGGCCAAGAAGGCAGGTCACCTGCCCCGGCGCGATGGTCAGCGCCACATCATCAACCACACAGGTCGGCCCGAAACTGCGGGTCAGCCCGGTGATCTCAAGACGCGGAGCAAGGGGGCGGGACGTATCAGGCAACTGGGTTTCCGAGTGTTTCAATCAGGTTTATGTGCCGGTTTTGGCGACTTTGCCAGGCAATGGCAAGGCCCGCGTCAGCCCCCTGCGTCAGATCGTGGCGTTGGTGGCACCGCCGTCCAGCAGGATGTTCTGCCCGACGATAAAGCCCGCGTGGATGGAACACAGAAAAGCGCAGGCCGCGCCAAACTCGGCCGCCGTGCCATAGCGCCCGGCGGGAATGGTCGCGGCACGTTGGGCGCGGGCCTCATCCATCGTGATGCCCTGTGCCTTGACAACGCCGGTATCCAACGCCACGGCGCGATCCGTCGCATGAATACCGGGCAAAAGGTTGTTGATCGTGACCCCGGCCTTTGCCACCTGCCGCGCGGTGCCCGCAACATAGCCTGTAAGCCCGGTGCGTGCGGCATTCGACAGGCCCAGTTGCGGGATAGGTGCCTTGACCGACTGCGAGGTGATGTTGACGATCCGCCCCCAGCCCCGGTCCATCATCCCGGGCAGCATGGCCGTCATCAAGGCGATGGGCGTCAGCATGTTGGCATCCAGCGCGCGGATGAAATCATCGCGGCTCCAGTCGCTCCACATCCCCGGAGGCGGGCCACCTGCGTTGGTTACCAGAATGTCCAGCGTTCCCGCCGCGTCCAGCACCTTGGTGCGGCCCGCCTCTGTGGTAATGTCGGCGGCAATCGCCGCCACGCTGACACCGTAGCGCGCCCGGATTGCATCTGCCGCCGCTTCCAGCGCATCCGCGCCGCGTGCGTTCATCACAAGATCCACGCCCGCCTCTGCCAGCGCCTGCGCGCACCCAAGCCCCAACCCCTTGCTTGACGCGCACACCAGTGCACGCTTGCCGTGAATACCCAGATCCATGATTGCCTCCGCTTATTGTTGCGGTATTCCTAACAGCCGCTTGCCGTCTGTGAAAGCGCAACCGATTGACGCAGAACCGCGCAGTTTGCTATGGTTTTGAAGCTGGTGGGGACCGGGAGCAGACTGCGACACCTGACCCGGGTGGATTTTGTGACAAGTGACCTCCAGAGATGAGCCCTTCCCGAACCTCGATCCGAACCCTTCCCGGACATGCCTGCATGGTATTCCCGGCCGATGCGATTTACGTCAGCGTCGGGGTCAACATGGGTGACGGGCTGGAGGATGCGGCCCAGGCGCAGCCCGGCGACATCTACGAACTGGCGGATGATGCCGAAGCGATGCGGCTGATCGTGTCACATGCCGAAGGCCAGCAGACCGTGGCCGACGGGTCGTCACTGGGGCGCGCGGGCGATCCGGTCCGGTTCATGGCCCGACTGACGCTGATGGGCGACGATGGCAACCGGGTAGAACTGATGATCATTTCGGTCGGAAGCGACGGGATTTTTGCCCTGCCGATGTCTCCCATGGGGCGGCGGGTGGAATACACGCTGCTTGTCGTGGAAACCGCCCCGCCCGAGGCACCGCTGAACGATCTTTTGTGCGTGTCGTTCGCGCGGGGGACGATGATCACGCTGCCCAATGGCCGCCAGCGCGCGATTGAGGCGCTGAAGGCCGGTGACACAGTGCTGACCCGCGATCATGGCGCGCAGCCGATCCGCTGGATCGGGCACGCCACCTTGCGTGCCGTTGGGGCCTTTGCGCCGGTGGTGATCACGGCAGGCGCAATGGGCAATGCGGGCGATCTGATCGTCAGCCAGCACCATCGCATGTTCCTATACCAGCGCAACCGCACCCAAAAGGTCAAGACGGCCGAGCTTTTCGTGCAGGCCAAGCATCTGGTCAATGGCGATACGATCTTTCTGCGCGAGGGCGGCTTTGTCGACTATCTGAGCCTCGTGTTCGACAGCCACGAGATCATCTATGCCGAAGGCATACCCGCCGAAAGCCTGCTGGTGACCGAAGCGACTGTGTCGCGCCTGCCGCCAGAAATCTCTGCCGACGTGCGCGCCCGGTTTCCGGGGCTAAGCCAGAACCAGCATTTCGGCACCGAGGCCGGGCGCGAGATGTTGTCGGGGTTGGCCACCCCCAAGGCGCGCCGTCAGCCGCCCATCGCGTAAAAGAATTCTTCCCGCGTGATCTTTCCGTCCTTCACATGATAGACGGCAACCTCGCGCATCGCCATCCGCTGATCCGCGCCTTTCATGGTCACGTCCATGTCAAAGATCACGGCAAAACGGTCGTCGCCGTGCGGAAACGGGCCCTCAACGCTTGCGCTGTGAACCTCGGCATTTTCCTTCCACCAGTGATGTTTGCCGCGGATCGCCTCGACGCCCGCCTTCTCGCGGCTTTCACCCGGAGGTGCGCCCGCCTCTACCGATACGGCATCGGGGTGATACAGCGTTTCAAGCCCGTGCATCTCATTGCCGGTCTTGCAGTTGTGAACCAGTTCATCCGCTACTTCGCGCAGGGTTTTCATTGCATCCTCCAAAGTTATGTTCCGCTAATGTTCTAATCCTACGCCTGCCACGTCACAGGTCAATGACATTTCGCGGTGCGGCAAAAGCACAGGCGATTGCACGCCCACCCGCCCCCGTCTATACGAGGCCGCATGGCCGATACCCTGCACAACCGCCCCGCCCTGCCTCCGGAAATTGCCCGGCGGCGGACCTTTGCCATCATCTCGCACCCCGATGCGGGCAAGACGACACTGACCGAAAAGTTCCTGCTGTTCGGTGGTGCGATCCAGATGGCGGGTCAGGTGCGCGCCAAGGGCGAGGCACGGCGCACCCGGTCGGACTTCATGAAGATGGAGCAGGAGCGCGGGATTTCCGTGTCGGCCAGCGCCATGAGCTTCGATTTCCGCCAGTATCGTTTCAACCTTGTCGATACACCCGGCCACAGCGATTTTTCCGAGGACACCTACCGCACGCTGACCGCCGTTGATGCCGCGATCATGGTGATTGACGGCGCAAAAGGGGTGGAATCCCAGACCCGCAAACTGTTCGAGGTGTGCCGCCTGCGCGACCTGCCGATCCTGACCTTCTGCAACAAGATGGACCGCGAATCCCGCGACACGTTCGAAATCATCGACGAGATTCAGCAAAATCTGGCCATCGACGTGGCCCCGGCATCCTGGCCCATCGGCATGGGCCGTGATTTTCTGGGCTGCTATGACATCCTGCACGACCGGTTGGAGCTGATGGACCGCGCCGACCGCAACCGGGTGGCGGAAACGATCCAGATCAAGGGGCTGGATGATCCCGCGCTGGCGTTGCACATACCGGCAGATCAGTTGAAAAAACTGCTGGAAGACCTTGAAATGGTGCGCGAACTGCTGCCCGCGTTCAATCGCCAGTCGTTTCTGGAAGGGCATCTGACACCGATCTGGTTCGGCTCGGCGATCAATTCGTTCGGGGTCAAGGAACTGATGGACGGGATGGGTGAATACGGCCCCGAACCGCAAGTGCAAAAAGCACGCGAGCGTGGCGTGGCGCCGGAAGAGACTGCGGTCACGGGTTTTGTCTTCAAGGTGCAGGCCAACATGGACCCAAAGCACCGCGACCGTGTGGCCTTCGTGCGCCTGTCGTCAGGGCATTTCGAACGCGGCATGAAACTGCTGCATGTGCGATCAAGAAAGCAGATGGCGGTGTCAAACCCGGTGCTGTTTCTGGCCGCCGACCGCGAACTGGCCGAAGAGGCCTGGGCCGGTGATATCATCGGTATTCCAAACCACGGCCAATTGCGCATCGGCGACGCCCTGACAGAAGGCGAGACGCTGCATTTCAGCGGCATTCCCTCTTTCGCGCCAGAATTGCTGCAAGGCGTGCGCGCGGGCGATCCTCTGTAGGCCAAGCATCTGGAAAAGGCGTTGATGCAGTTTGCCGAGGAGGGCGCCGCCAAGGTTTTCAAACCGATGATCGGGTCCGGCTTCATCGTGGGCGTTGTCGGCGCGCTGCAATTCGAGGTTCTGGCCAGCCGGATCGAACAGGAATATTCGCTGCCCGTCCGCTTTGAACCCAGTCAATTCACATCCGCCCGCTGGGTTACCGGCGCAAAAGCCGCGATTGACGCCTTTACCAACGTCAACAAGGGCCATGTCGCGCAAGACAGCGATGGCGACCTTGTGTTCCTGACCCGCCTGCAATGGGATATCGACCGCATCGGCCGCGATCACCCCGAGGTCAAACTGACGGCGACCAAGGAAATGATGGTCTAGGCCATTTCGGCCGAGATCCTCTGGAACGCATCCAGCACGTCGCCATGCGGCATCTGCGCCAGGACAGCGGGCGAGATTCTCGGAAACGGCACGCTCTGCGTCGGATCGTGCCGCATCGCCCATCCCGGAAACAGACGCGCTCCACACGCGCCGCGCAGGGTTTCGGTCACCTCAACATGGCGCGTGTCATTGCAGATGCGATCATAGCAGGTGGCAACCATGTCCTGCTCACCCTCCAGATACTGCACGAATAGATCACTGCGGCAGATCAGATGGCCGGTGATCCTGTCGCGCTTGTTGGCGGCGCGCGCCTCGAACAGAATGCTTGCAAGCGTCATCAGGTCAAAGCGGACCGGAAGCGAGGCATAGATCAGTCGTGTCAATGCCATGGTTCCCCCCCTTTCCGGGCCACTGGCACTACGGCCCGGAAATTTGAGCCTAGGACGGGTTCGGCTAAGCGTAAACGAAAATCCTGCGCTCACCGCAAAATTCGGGTGATCCGGCCGGACGACACCTCGCACTGTGTCCGCGCCGGGCATGCATGCGTTCCCGGCGCAACAGGTTTTCGGCATTGTGGCAACATTGGTGCCATTGCTGCAGGTGGTGGCGTGGCGATCCACGTCGCCGCAGGTTTCTTGACCTTTCGCAACGATTGCGTTAGGTGCTTCGCACGGACAGTAACCTGCTTGCTTTTGCAGGCATTTGTCCGACCCGACGCCGGGACGCCCGGATAAGATGCGTCCCTTAAAACCCTGCGGTCCGATACCGCATCTTTAGGACGCTCATGACCAAATTTTCCGACCTCGCGCTGGACCCGCGCGTTTTGCAAGCCGTTGCCGAAGCTGGCTACGAAACCCCCACTCCGATTCAGGCGCAGGCGATCCCGTTCGCTCTTCAAGGCCGCGACGTGCTGGGCATCGCCCAGACCGGCACCGGCAAGACGGCAAGCTTCACGCTGCCGATGATCACCCTGCTGGGCAAGGGTCGCGCCCGTGCGCGGATGCCGCGCAGTCTGGTGCTGGCGCCGACTCGCGAACTGGCTGCACAGGTGGCCGAGAACTTTGATGTCTACGCCAAGCACACCAAGCTGACGAAAGCCTTGCTGATCGGCGGCGTCGCGTTCGGTGAACAGGACAAGCTGATCGACCGCGGCGTTGACGTGCTGATTGCGACACCGGGCCGGTTGCTGGATCATTTCGAGCGTGGCAAGCTTTTGCTGACCGGGGTGCAGATCATGGTGGTGGATGAGGCCGACCGGATGCTGGATATGGGGTTCATCCCCGATATCGAACGCATTTTCAGCCTGACGCCGTTCACCCGCCAGACCTTCTTTTATTCTGCCACCATGGCACCCGAGATCGAGCGGATCACCAACACCTTCCTGTCGAACGCTGCCCGCATCGAAGTGGCCCGGCAGGCGACAACCTCGGAAACGATCGAGCAGGCGCTGTTCGAAATCAAGCCCGCCCGCAAGGACCGCAGTTTTGCCGACAAACGGTCGGTCCTGCGCGCCCTGATCCGCGCCGAGGGCGAAAGCTGCACCAACGCGATCATCTTCTGCAACCGCAAGATGGATGTGGATGTGGTGGCGAAATCGTTGAAACAGCACGGCTTCAACGCATCGCCCATCCACGGCGATCTGGATCAGTCGGTGCGCACCAAAACGCTGGACGGGTTCCGCGACGGGTCGGTGCATCTGCTGGTGGCATCCGACGTGGCCGCGCGCGGTCTTGATATTCCCGCCGTCAGCCATGTGTTCAACTTTGATGTGCCCAGCCACCCCGAAGACTACGTTCACCGCATCGGGCGCACCGGGCGCGCCGGACGTAAGGGCAAAGCCTTCACGATTTCAACGCCTTATGACGATAAATACCTGACAGCCATCGAACATCTGGTCAAGCAGCCAATCCCGCGCGGCACCCTGCCCGAGGGGTTTGAACTGCCTGCCGCCGGCGACGCGCCCGCACCGCGCGAAGACCGCAGCAAGACTGACGGTGGCAAAAGCCGCAGCCGGGGTG
>JBGSRQ010000244.1:0-3353 GCA_041737515.1 Rhodobacterales bacterium
CGAACCTTCGACCCCCAACGGGGCCTGACGCTGCACAACCCGCAAAGCTCCGCGCCAGCCCCCGTTGCCCAACCCGCCCAATTGGGCAAAACTCAAACCCGGAGTCTCGCTCACGCTGGATAAAAGTTGGGGGCAACGTCACCCGGCGTCGGTATGGATGGAATGATCCATTTCAATGCTCCAAAAGCCCAAGGCTATGACTTCGGGTTTTGCAGCGCAATCCTCGGGATTTCGGGGAAGATGTCGGGATCAGGCGGTGGTCCCACTGGCTAAATTCGTCGCGCCGCCAGTCGCTCATAAATCGGCAAGGCCGCTGCGGCCAGATCGGCATACGCTCCGCCCAGTGCTGGCAGAGGACCTTCTGCGCCATCGAACCCGGTCGATCTATGAACGGCGCCGTACCAATGCGGGGCCCATGCACCGTCAGCTTCATTCCCGCCCGCAGGCCAGCGCAGCATCTTGGGGGTGTAGCGGATGCCAAGACGGTCGCAAAGCCGGGCCAGCACCGCTGCGGGGTCAGCGCGGATATCGTCGCTGTCGATCACCAAGGGGGGTTCGCCAGACCAATCGGCAACCTCGGCAAACAACTGTTCCTGCTGGGAAAATCCGATGTCTTCCAGCGTAGGGCCTTCCCGTTTCTTGGCATAGCTTGCCACCACCCGCGCCGGATGGCGGATCAGGAACACGTTTGTAAGCGACCGCATCCAGCGGCGGTCAAAGCCTTGGATCATGTGATGGGTCATGTGTTTCTGGTAGAACACCCGCTTTCCCTGCGGGATCGGGCCTTTGCAGATGCTGGCAATCACGTCGGGGTCAGGCTCGTGTGCATCAAGAATTTCGGCGCGCATCGGGTGATCGGCCCCCGTCGCCTCCAGATAGGCGGCGTAATAGGGTTCATCCCAGACCACGGTATCGCCGCGCGCCGAAAACGCATACATCATGGCGGTGGAAAGATTGCGCGGGCCGGACCACATGGCGATTTTCATGTCGTGGCCAGTGCCTTGTAAAGTTTGCGAAGATGCGCGGTCACTGGCCCCATCTCACCCGTGCCGATCTGCCGCCCGTCGATCATGCCCACCGGCGTTTGCGCGCCAAATGTGCCGGTCAGAAACGCCTCATCCGCGCTGTAGGTATCGACCAGGCTGAAGTTGCGCTCGTGAACAGGGATGCCGTTGGCGCGGCACAGGTCGATGACCTTTTGCCGGGTGATTCCGTTCATGCAGTAATCACCGGTCGAGGTCCACACTTCGCCCCGCCGCACGATGAAGAAGTTGCACGCATTGGTCGTGTTCACAAAGCCATGCACATCCAGCATCAACGCCTCATCCGCACCGGCCTTTTCCGCGGCAATGCAGGCCAGTATGCAGTTGAGCTTGGAATGTGAGTTCAGCTTGGGGTCCTGCGTCATCGGCAGCCCGCGCTGATGCGGCACTGTGGCAAGACGGATCGGGCGCGGGATCCGGGGGCGCGAATGTTCCATGATGATCACCATCGTGGGGCCATTTCGCGACAGCGCCGGGTGCTGGAACGGGCGGGTTTTCACCCCCCGCGTCACCATCAGGCGGGCATGGGCATCGGTTGTCATCCCGTTCGCGGCCTGGGTGGAAAAGATTGCTGCGCGCACCTCGTCCGGCGAAAGGCGGATATCCAGATCAATCGCTTTTGCCGCCTCGAACAGCCGGTCTATGTGTTCGTCCAGAAAGGACCAGCGCCCGTCATAAAGTCGGATGCCCTCCCAGACGCCATCGCCCAGCATGAAGCCGCTGTCATAGACGCTGACAACCGCCTGAGCCTTGGGCAGGATGCGCCCATCGACATAGATCAGGATCGTGTCGTTGCGCACGTCCTCTTCGGATTGGTGCGTCGTTACCGCGTCGATCATGGCATCCCCCGTTTTGAAACAGGCTAGCCGACGCGGAAACCGGCGCAAAGGGGCGAAATCAAAAGACCGGGCGCGCGGCCCGGCCTTGATGCATCAGGTGTTCAGAAGATCCGTGCCACCTTCGGGACCATCCTTGGCGAGGCTGGATTTGGGAGCGTTGGGATCATGCATGCGCGCCTCGACCTTGGCTTTGCTGATCAAGGCAAATGCGCACACGGTGCCCAGGGTAATCAGGCTCAGAAGCGGGACGATATAACTGAAGTCCATTTTCCTTATCCTTTCCGTTGATGGGAATTAAACAGTGCAGGGGCCCGTTCGTTCCGAAATTTCCACAAAAAAGAAGGCCGCGAGACACGCTCGCGGCCAGTTTGGGGACAGGGAGGGAATCGCTGATCAGACCGGCGGTTGGCCTCGAACAGCGCGGGCAATCATCGCCACGACAAAGAGGACGATGAAGACGAAGAACAGAATTTGCGCGATGCCTGCCGAGGCTCCTGCAATTCCGCCAAAACCGAGAGCCGCAGCGATCAGTGCCACGACAAGAAAGGTTACAGCCCAACCGAGCATGATGATCTCCTTTAATGATTAGGACGCTGGATGCGCCGACTGCAGATGAAACGCCGGTGTGACAATCCGGTTCCCTGCGATCTGCCCGGTTTTTTTTTGCCCCGTATTGCAGCCCTTGGAACGAATTCGGGACATGCACGTTTCTGGTGTGACGCTTCCATGCGAAAGAAAGGGAGAACTGATGAATTCGCTGACCGCACACAAAACGACGCAGCCCACCGACGCCGCTCTGGATGCAATGCAATCGCTGTTGACGCGCACCATTGATGCCGAGGCCGGCTTTCAGAAGATGGCGCAAAAGGCAGAGCCGTCGTTTCTGCCCGTGGTGGAGCGGTTCCGCGCGCTGCACGATCGCCACGCCATCGCCATTGCAACCATGTTGTCTTCGCACGGACGCACGGCAGACCGCGATGGTTCGCTGATGGGCGATGTCAACAAGGCTGTGGTATCACTCCGCGCCATCTTTGACCGGATTGATTCCAGTTCCTTCAGCGCTATCGCAGATGGCGAGAACTACGTTCTTGGCGCGTTTGACGAAGCCGTGCAGCACGCCCTGCCAATTGACGATGCCTCGGCATTGCAAGCGATGAAAGCCGAATTGCAGCGTCTGCTGGTCGATACCGGCACCGTTGCGTGATCTTTAACCCAACCGAAAGGACTATCAAAATGACCGCGAAAGATATCAAGGACAACGTAGAGAATCTTGCCGAGAAGGGCGAAAAGCGCCTGCGTGCCGTCGCCGAAGAGGCTTCGGACCAGGCCGAGCGCGTCAGTGACCGCGTTGCTGCGCGCGCCGAAAAGGCCCGGGACCGGATTGAGGAAGGCGGCAAGCGCCTCGCCGATGCAGCGCGCGACACCGTGGATGACATCGCTGACAATCCGACCCTGCGCCGCTTCAAGAACA
>JBGSRQ010000309.1:0-1640 GCA_041737515.1 Rhodobacterales bacterium
GTGCGCTTTACATGGACGAGGCGCGGATCGAACGCCGCGCCGATTTCGTGGCGTTTCAGGCGCTGATCTCTGGGGTGATGGCCGAAATAGCCGACATGGGCCGCCGCGCGATTCCGTTGGCCGCAGAATAGGCGCCTGACGGCAACGGCCGGTCCCGTTTCGCGTCTCACCGCAGGGCGCGGCCTTTCAGGATGGCATCCTTTCCGAACTTCTCGCGGATCTTGTCGGTGGCGGCTTCGGCGCGGCTTCGTTTGGCGGCGCCGGGGTCCAGCAGATCTGCGATCTGATCTGCCGCATCATCCGGCATCAGATCCGATATCCCGACCCCGATCAACCGAAACGGCCCCGCTTCGCGCACCGCATCGAAAAGTGCTCTCGCCTCGCGGTAGATCCGATCGGCGGTCTGCGTCGGGCTGGCCAGTGTGTGGCGGCGGGTGATCGTGGTGAAGGTGGCGCGTTTGAGTTTCAGCGTGACCGTCTTGCCCGCCAGATCGCGGGCCTTGGCACGGTCTGCCACCTGTTCAGACAGTCGCCACAGATGCCCGTCCAGAAGGTCGGCATCGCCGGTATCTTCGTTGAAGGTGGTTTCCTTGGAGATCGACTTGACCGGTTCATTCCGGTCCACATGGCGATGATCAAGCCCCCGCGCCAAATGCCAGAGCCGGTCGCCCATGCTGCCAAAGCGCGCCACCAGATCGCCCCGATCCCAACGCAGAAGGTCGGCGATGGTGCGAATGCCGGCTTTCTCCAATGCGGCTTGGGTGGCGGTGCCGACCCCCCAGATGATGCGCACCGGTTTGGGGCGCAGGAACTCGGCCGTTTCTTCTTTTCCGATGATTGAAAACCCGCGTGGCTTGTCCAGATCGGATGCGATCTTCGCAAGAAACTTGTTGTGCGACAGCCCGATCGAGGCGCTGATCCCGATTTCGTCCTGCATCCGGCGGATCAGACGGGCAAGCATAACGGCGGGAGGTGCGCCGTGCAGGCGGGCAGTGCCTGTCAGGTCAAGAAATGCCTCGTCCAGAGACAGGGGTTGAATGGCGGGAGTCAGATCCTCCATCAGGGCACGAATCTGGCGGCTGACATCGACATAGACCTGCATGCGCGGTTTCACGACGACCGCCTTGGGGCAAAGTTTCAGCGCCTGAAACATCGGCATGGCCGAGCGTACGCCGCTGATCCGGGCGATGTAGCAGCAGGTGGAAACCACCCCCCTTGTGCCGCCGCCGACGATCAGGGGCACATCGCGCAGGGCCGGATTGTCGCGTTTTTCGACGCTGGCATAGAAGGCGTCGCAATCCATGTGGGCGATGGACAGGGTTGCAAGCTCTGGATGGGCCAGCACACGCGGCGACCGGCACGCCGGACAGCGCGGTGCTGCGGCAAATTCGGTCAGGCAATCGCGGCACAGGGCGGGCATGGCACCACTATACCGGGCGCGAAGTCGCCGGGGTAGGGGGTTGGCGTTGCGCGCCGTGTTCGTTCTTGTAAGATGGCGCAAACCAGAACAGGCGGGCAGAATGCAGCTTACACGACGCGCGGTGACATTCGGGCTTTTGGCAACGGGGCTTGCGTCGTGTGCGGGTGGCGGAGGCGCCACCTACGCGCCGCGTGCGTCTGACCCGACGCTGGTCGCGGTG
>JBGSRQ010000316.1:0-1950 GCA_041737515.1 Rhodobacterales bacterium
GCGCTTCCTGCACCGCACCGGCCACGGCCTTGGCATTGACATCCACGAGGCGCCTTATATCACCGCCAGTTCAGAAACGATGCTGGATGAGGGCATGGTGTTTTCCATCGAGCCGGGCGTTTATCTTTCGGGCCTGTTCGGCCTGCGGCTGGAAGAAATCGTGATGATCCGGAATGGCCGCGCCGAAGTGCTGTCGGACATGCCGCGCGATGCGGTCTGCGTGGTCTAGCGCCTAAGGCACCCTTCGCTGGAAGGTAAATGCCGTCGGGCGCGTAAACCCCGGATGCGCTGTTTCGGCGGTTTTCACAAACCCCATCGCGGTGAAGGCTGCGTGGTTTTCCATCAGTTCAACCCTCGCCTGCAACTCCAGCCGGGGCAATCCAAGTGCCCGCGCTCGGGTTTCGGCGGTATCAATCAACTGCCGCGCCATGCCCCGCCCACGATGCGTCGTCGCCACTGCCAGCTTGCCGACATACAGAACCTCCGCCCGCGGCGACAGGAACATGCAGGCCACCGGCGGCACACCGATCACCCAGATCTCGCACACCTGCGCCTGCTCGGCGATGCTGTCCGCCGTCAGCCCATGCATCGACGAGGGCGGGTCGATGCGCCCGTCCATATAGGCGAACTCGGACCGGATCAGGTGCAGCAGGGCCGCCCAGTCAAACGACTCTCCGGCGCGGCAGGGTGTCATCCCTTGGGAAGATGGTCGGCAAGATGCAGCCACGGCAGATGCTCGGGCCAGAAGTCATGCGCGGTTGGGGTGAAAAGGGTCGGATCATCAAGGCTGGCCGCATAAAAGTGCATCTCGTCGGGCAACGACGCGTGCCGATACCCCATCTGGCTGCCGCACACCTTGCAAAAATACCGCTCGCCCTTCGCGCTGGAGCGGTAAAGCTGTGGTGCGGCCCCGGTCCAGGACCACGCGCCATCGGGCATGGCGAAGAATGAGGTCATCGGCGACGAGGTCGCGCGCCTGCAGCTTTCACAATGGCAGTGCACCTGCCAGACGGGCGGGGCGGTGCAGGTAAAGCGGACAGCACCGCACAAACAATGGCCGCTGATTGGCGGTATCATGGACAGGCTCCTTTTCACCATCAGCCTGCGCCTGCCCCGCGCATCGGTCAAGATGGGCAAGATGTTGTGGACAAGCGCAGCACCGCCCCCGCATGATGGGGTGGACGGTTGACTTTTGGCCCATAGCGCCAGACGATATCCGACCTGTCAGAATCACTGGAACCGCCCTTTGCGCTTTGCCCGCCTGCGCCTGAATGGATTCAAAAGCTTTGTCGACCCTACGGATCTGGTGATCCATGAGGGGCTGACAGGCGTGGTCGGCCCGAACGGTTGTGGCAAGTCGAACCTGCTGGAAGCGATGCGCTGGGTGATGGGCGAAAACCGCCCCACAGCAATGCGTGGCGGCGGGATGGAAGATGTGATCTTCGCCGGGGCCGCCACCCGCCCGGCCCGCAATTTCGCCGAAGTGGCGTTGATCATCGACAATGCCGAACGGCTGGCCCCCAGTGGTTTCAACGAGGCCGACACGATTGAAATCGTGCGTCGGATCACCCGCGATGCGGGTTCGGCCTACAAGGCCAACACCAAGGACGTGCGCGCCCGCGACATTCAGATGCTGTTCGCCGATGCCTCGACCGGCTCGCATTCACCTGCTTTGGTGCGGCAGGGGCAGATATCGGAATTGATCAACGCCAAGCCGAAAAGCCGGCGGATGATATTGGAGGAAGCGGCGGGGATTTCAGGTCTGTATCAGCGGCGGCACGAAGCGGAACTGCGGCTGAACGCGACCGAAGTGAACCTGGCGCGGGTGGATGATGTGCTTGAGGCGCTGACCGCACAGCTTGCCACGCTGGCGCGGCAGGCGCGGCAGGCGGCGCGCTACCGCGAGATCGGTGAGGAATTGCGCCGGGCCGAGGGGATGCTTCTGTATCG
>JBGSRQ010000333.1:0-2629 GCA_041737515.1 Rhodobacterales bacterium
GCACCGACCAGCCCCGCTTTCGGCGTGGCGCGCAGCACGATCAGGCGGCCCACCGGCACCATCATCGACCCGCCGATGCCTTGCAGGATGCGCGCGGCGATCAGCTCGGGCAGGGACGTGGACAAGGCACAGGAAATCGACCCCGCCGCAAACACCAGAATTGCCGCGCGGAACACCCGGCGCGCGCCCATACGGTCCGCGGCCCAGCCAGAGGCCGGGATAAAGATCGCCAGCGCCAGAAGGTAGGAGGTCAGCGCCAGTTTCAGGCGGATCGGGTCAGTGTTCAGATCTTGCGCGATTTGCGGCAGCGAGGTCGACAGCACGCTGGCATCCAGATTTTCCATGAACAGCGCTGTCGCCACGATCAGCGGCGTCGCGCGGCTGCGGACGGTCTGGCGAAAGGTATCAAATGCCATCGGAATGCCTTTGGGCCGACTGCCCTGTGGGGTGGAAATGTCTCAGACGCAGGGCAGGGTCAAGCCTTGGGCCAGTCCGGCGCACGCTTTTCAAGAAAAGCGGCGATCCCTTCGTCGGTGTCGCGCCAGAGCATGTTTTCGACCATCACCGCGCCAGCGTGATCGTAGGCCTGACCCAGCGGTAATCCAAGCTGCGCATAGAACGCGGATTTGCCGATTTTCACAGCGGCTGTCAGTTTGGAGGCGACGATCTGCGCCAGTGCCAGTGTTTCCGCCTCAAGCGCGTCATGCGCCACAACCCGGTTCACAAGACCTACTTCGGCGGCCCGCTCGGCAGTGATGAAAGCGCCCGTGTTCAGCATCTCGAACGCCACTTTCGGGGGCACATTGCGGCTAAGCGCGACCATCGGGGTCGAACAGAACAACCCGATATTCACCCCGTTCACACCGAAGTTCACCCCCGCTGCCGCAACCGCCATATCACAGGAGGCGACCAGCTGGCACCCGGCGGCCGTAGCGATGCCCTGCACTTGGGCAATCACCGGTTGGGGCAGGGCGGGGATCATCTGCATCAACGCGCCACAGCGGGCAAAAAGGTCGGCGAAATAGGCGGCACCCTTGTCACGGGTTTCGCGCGCGGCCTGCATTTCCTTCAGGTCATGGCCTGCGCAAAAGGCCTTGCCCGCCGCACGCAGGATGACCACGCGCGCGGTCCGATCCGTTGCAAGTGCGGTGAATTGCGCGGCCAACGCCGCCAGCATCGCATCCGACAGCGCATTCAGCCGGCCTGGCGCATTCAGCGTCAGCCGCGTTACGGCACCGATATCGTCGCGCAGAACCAGCGTTTCATCGGGCAGGGCGGGGTGTGTCATCTTGAGTTTCCTTGGCATTACGCAACGTCTAGGCTGCACCGGAACGAGGGAAATGACCATGCCGCTTTTGATGACGCGTGATGCTCTGACCACATTCCTGTTGCGCGATTTTGCGCAGGTCGCCGCCGATTTCGCCATCGAGCGTGCGGACGAAGCCGGGCTTGCGCTGCGCCTGAAGGTTGGTGCGCACCATCTGCGGCCCGGTGGCACGGTGTCGGGGCCAGCGATGTTCGGCCTGGCGGATGTGGCGATGTATCTGGCGATCCTGTCACGGATCGGCCCGGTGGCCCTGGCGGTGACGACGAACTGCGCGATTGATTTCCTGCGCAAACCCGCGGCGGGTGTGGACCTGCTGGCCGAGGCCCGGCTTCTGAAGCTGGGCCGCAGGCTGGCGGTCGGTGATGTGCTGATATTTTCGCAAGGCCAGCCCGCCCCGGTGGCCCGTGCCAGCCTGACCTATTCGCTACCGCAGGCGCAGCCTTAGCCTTTCGGGCGGTTGAAGCGCCCCTCGACCGTGGCCCCGCTTTCGATGATCACGGCCTGATAGCTGACATCGGCCTTTACCTTGGCCGAGGCGCGCAGCGTCAGGTTCGCGCAGCTTATCTTGCCTTCGGTCGTGCCCTTGATCTCGACCGTTTCGGCGGAAATGCTGCCCTTGATGCGGCCTTCGGTGCCGATGATGATGGATTGTGCGGTCAGATTTCCATCAATCTCGCCCAGAAGCTCGATTGTGCCCTGCGACGTGACATCGCCGTTGATCCGAAGATCGGCAGCCAGCACCGAGCGCCCGGCAGGTTGGCTGCTCCGGGGCGGAGTTGCGGCTTCAGGCGAAGTATTCTGCATCGGTCATACCCTTTCAGCGCCGCTTTTGCGGGCGGATTGTTCGGAATGATAAAGGGTGATGCAGGCGACCCGGTCAAGGGGGCGCGTCGCTGGGTGGCGTAATTGCGCCAGATCAGGGTGCATGGCCAAAGCGAAAGCGGGCCGCGCGAAAGGGTTTTGATCCGGCGCATGGTTTGGTTAGGGTGCCTCTCACGCAATCATGGAGTGCCGCCTGAATGACCCCGGACATGATCCTGAGCAATGCCCGCGTCCTGACGATGGATGCAGACCAGCCCCGCGCCAGTTGTGTCGCAATTGCCGCGGGCCGGATCGTGGCGGTGGGGGGGGACGAGGTGGCGCGCATGGCCGGCGCGCAGACACGGGTGATAGATGCGGGCGGGCGCACCCTTTTGCCGGGGTTTGTGGAAAGCCACCTGCATCTGGTTCTGGGCGGGGCCGAACTTGCACATCTGCAACTGGGCGGGCGCGGCGGCATGGAGGCGATGCGCGCGGCCTTTG
>JBGSRQ010000349.1:0-7402 GCA_041737515.1 Rhodobacterales bacterium
GCGCGCCTGAACGAGCCGTCGGTGGGCGCGCGCGTTTGCGTCGCGGGCCTTGTGTTGGTTCGCCAGCGCCCCGGCACCGCCAAGGGCGTGATTTTCCTGACGCTGGAGGATGAGACGGGCGTGTGCAACGTCGTCGTATGGGCCAGCCTTTACGAAAAATACCGTCGCGCGGTGATTGCAGGCCGCCTGCTGCGCGTCACGGGTCGGCTGCAACGCGACGCGGGCGTGGTGCATGTGGTGGCCGAGGTGATCGAGGATATCTCGGCCTTGCTGGACGAATTGCTGCGCCCCGATTTTCAGGTGGACGGCGCGCGGGCGGGGGATCAGCCGTAAACCTTTCCCAAACGCCCCTTTCCCGTTATCATCGCCGCAGAACACCCGGATCAGCCGGGGATGAACCCGGCAGGCCGCATGATCCGACCCTTGTTTTTGTGTAGCGCACTGGCCCTGACGGGCTGTGGAGGCATCAAGGTTGCCGCCCCGGCGCAGACCGATCTTGCGAATGGCCTTGTGCGGCGCACCGAGCCCGGACCACCGCCCGGACCGCCGGGCACCTGCTGGGCGCAGGACGTTACCCCCGCCATAATCGAATCCGTGACCGAACAGACCATTGCCACTCCGGCCAAGCGGGGGCCAGACGGCGCGGTAGTGCGCCCTGCGACCTATCGCACGTCGGTGCAGCAAAAGATCGTCAAGGACCGCGACGAGGTCTGGTTCACAACGCCCTGCGACAACCAGTTGACGCTGGAGTTTGTGGCCACCCTGCAGCGGGCGTTGAAGGCACGCGGGCTGTATCTGCAACCCCTGACGGGCCAGATGGACCCGACAACCCAGGACGCGATCCGCCGCTATCAGGAGCCTCTGGGTCTGGACAGCGACATCCTGTCTCTGGGGGCTGCACAATCGCTTGGCATCGTGGCGGGCGATTTCCGCACCCTTCCGGTCGAGGCCACAGCGCCAGACCCGGATGCCACCGCAGACCGGATCGCGGCAGAAGTCGGGGATACGCTGCAATAACGCCCGCAAAACGAAAAAGGGCGGCCCGAAGACCGCCCGTTTTCAGTGCTTGACCAAGCCTTACTGCTTGGCCGCATCCTCGACCGACAGCGCCACAAAGCGCGGATCACCCCCACGGCGGATCAGCAGCAGCAGCGATTTGCGCCCCGCATCCTTTGCTTCGGTCACGCGGTCCTGCAGATCCTTGATCGTCACAACCTTCTGCTGACCGGCTTCGGTGATCAGATCACCGTCGCGCAGGCCCTTGGCAAAGGCTTCCGACGCCTGATCGACGCCCATCACGGCCAGACCTTCGGTGCCCGCAGGCAGTTCCAGCTTGGCGATGATTTCCTCGGTCAGGGGCGATACCGTCAGGCCCAGAATGTCGGCGCTGGTCTTGGCTTCGGGCGCGGGGGTTGCGGTCAGAACCGGCTCGCCCTCGGCTTCCTCGCGCCGACCAAGTGTCACCTTGAGCGTCTGCGATTTACCCTCGCGCATCACCACCACATCGACCGCCTCGCCAATTGGCGCATCGGCAACACGGCGCACGAGTTCGCGGGTATCAGCCACATCCTTGCCGTAAAACGAGATGATCACATCGCCCGAAATCATGCCCGCGTCTTTTGCAGGACCATCGGGCACATCGGTGATCAGCGCGCCCTTGGCATCGGCCAGACCCATAGCTTCGGCCACATCAGGCGTTACATCCTGAATCCGCACGCCAAGCCAGCCACGCCGCGTCTCGCCGAATTGCTTCAACTGATCAACGACCTTGGACACAACGTTCGACGCCATCGAGAACCCGATGCCGATCGACCCGCCATTGGGCGACAGGATCGCGGTGTTCACGCCGATCACCTGACCGTCCATGTTGAACAACGGCCCACCCGAATTGCCCCGGTTGATGGCAGCGTCGGTCTGGATGAAATCGTCATAGGTGCCAGAAAGCGCGCGGTTGCGGGCCGATACGATACCGGCTGATACCGAAAAGCCCTGCCCCAACGGATTGCCCATCGCAACAACCCAATCGCCGACGCGCATGAGGTCACTGTCACCGAAGGCCACGAACGGAAGCGGCGTCGGGCTTTCGACCTTCAGCAAGGCAATATCGGTCTTGGTGTCGGTGCCGACAAGTTTCGCCTTGAGCCGCTTGTTCGAGAAGAACTCGATCTCGATGTCGTCAGCGCCTTCGATAACGTGATTGTTGGTCACGATATAGCCGTCTTCCGACACCACAAAACCCGATCCCAGCGCTTCGGAACGGCGCGGTTCGGCATTGGGGTCCTGGCCGTTGCGGCGCATGAAATCATCGAAGAAATCCTGCAGGGGCGAACCATCAGGCAGGATCGGGCCGTCTTGCGTGGGGGCTGACACAACCGATGACGTGGTGATGTTCACCACCGACGGGCTGATGTTCTGCGCCAGATCGGCAAAACTTTCAGGCGCACCGCGCGCGAATGACGGCGAGACCTGGGTGAAAGCCAACGCAAGGCCGATCATCGCCGCCCCCATCAGGCGCAGGCTGCGCGCAGGGGTGGAACTGGGCTGCATGGCCGCAGGATTGTACGTCTGGGCAAAGGCTACGGAATGCACCGCGTTCTCCTTTCAGTTTATGGGCCTGGTGCGTGGCGAATGCCATGATCCTCGACCTTGAATGAAATTAGGCCGACAGCCGGGCGATTGCAAATGGACGAAACGCTTATCAAAGCGTTGTGATGCTCTGTGTCGAATCTCGTGCGGCCCTGATACGCCAAATCCGGCAACGAGCCCGGCCTGTGGCGACCGCAATGGGTGGGGCCGGGCAATCGCTCGCCCGGCCCCGACAGTATATCATGCAACCGCCCGTGACGCAGCGATCATTGCGGCGCTGCCGTGGGCGCCTTGTCGGTGCGCAAATAGTCGAAGAATTCGCTGTCGGGCTGCATCACGATCGACGAATTGCCGCCCTGCAACGCGCGCTCGTAAGAGGTGAGCGAGCGGGTGAAGGCGAAAAACTCGGGGTCCTGTCCGAACGCCTGCGCATAGATCGCGTTGCGCGAGGCATCGGCCTCACCACGAATGACCTCGGCCTGTTTGCGGGCCTCGGATGTCAGTTCGATCACGGTGCGGTCGGCACTGGCGCGCACGCGCTGTGCTGCCTCGCCGCCACGCGCGATCTCATCCGCCGCCTCACGTTCACGCTCGGCCCGCATCCGGGCATAGGTCGCGTTCAGGTTCTGCTCGGGCAGGTCGGTGCGGGTCAGACGCACGTCCACCACCTCAACCCCCAAGGCCGCCGCTTCGCGCCGCGCAAGATCGCGGATCTGGTTCATCAGGGCGGTCCGGTCCTCGGACAAGACCCTTTGCGACGGAACCGAACCCAGGACCTGCCGGATCGCCGCGTTGATGATCCGGTCAAGCCGGATCTGAGCGGCGTCCTCGCCACCCGCGCCGACGGCTTCGCGGAACCGAACCAGTTCGACTATGCGCCAACGGGCAAAGGCGTCGACCACAAGGCGGCGGTCGTCCAGAGGCGTCACTTCCAGGGGTTGCGTGGGCAGGCCCAGAATACGGTCGTCATAGGTCACGACATTCTGGATGAAGGGGATCTTGAATCCCAGGCCGGGGTCGGATTTCTGCGCCTTGACCTGGCCAAATTGCAGCACCAGCGCCTTTTCGCGTTCGTCCACGATGAACACCGACGACAGGCCCACAACAACCGCCAGAAACAAACCACCAATCAGATAGGGTGCAGATTTCATGTCAGTTCGCTCCTGTGGTGGTCGACGTTCCGGCCGGTGCGGTGCCCGATTGAGCAGCAGCAGCAGCAGGTGCCATCCGGCCGATTTCATTCAGCGGCAGGAAGGGCACAACACCCTGCCCCGCTTCGCCGCCCGACACGCCGTCAAGGATGACCTTGTTCATGCCGCCCAGCACCTTTTCCATCGTTTCCAGATACATCCGGCGACGGGTCACTTCCGGAGCCTTGATATATTCGGCATAGACCGAAAGGAAACGGCTGGCCTCGCCCTCGGCGTTGTTCACCACCTCGGCGCGGTAGCCTTCGGATTGCTCGACCAGACGCGCCGCTTCACCGCGCGCGCCTGCAGTCACCCGGTTGGCATAGGCGTCGGCCTCTTTTTCCAGGCGGTCACGTTCCTGCTGTGCGGCCTGAACCGCGCGGAAACTGTCGATCACCTCACGCGGGGGGTCGGCCTTGTCGAAGTTGACGCGCACCACGTTGATGCCGGCCTTGTACTCATCGAGCGTGCCCTGAATGGCGGCGCGAAGATCAGCGGCAATCACGCCACGGTCGCGGTTCAGAACCGGCGACAGTTCCGACCGCGCGATGATGTCGCGCATGGCCGATTCCGCAACCGCGCGGATCGTATCGGTGGGCTCTTTCAGATTGAAAAGATATTCCGCCGGGTCCGATACGTTCCAGACCACCTGAAACTCGATATCGACGATGTTCTGATCGCGCGTCAGCATCAGGCCGGTGTCATTGTCACCGTTGCGCCCGGTTCCGATATCGGTCTGCCGTTCACCCGTTACCTGAATGATTTCCGCCGTGACCAGCGGCCATGGCGCGAAGTTCAGACCGGGCTGGCCAATCTGGCTCAGCTTGCCAAGGAACAGCTCTACCGACCGCTCTTCTGGCTTTACCGAATAAAACGACATCGCGGCCCAGCCGAGCACTGCCACAACCGCCGCAATGCCGAGACCCTGGCGCGAAAAGACCGGGCCGAGGGGGTTGCCGCCATTGCCGCCACCACCACCGCCACCGCTGTTGCCGGAACGTGCCCGCCCGCCCATCAGGACGCGCAGTTGTTCCTGCCCCTTTTTCATGATCTCTTCGATTTCAGGGATCTGTGGCCCATCGCCGGGTTTGCGTCCGCCCCGATTTCCGTCATTCCGCCCGTCGCGACCGTCGCGGTCATCACCGCCACCGCCGCCGCCCCAAGGACCTCCGCTTCCCGCCATTCAACTTTCCCTTTTTAATCCGTTCTGCCTAACTGGTCATTTTCGCGCGAAAATCAAGCGGTCCTGACCGGTTTGCGCAACGTGACAATCTCTTCGCTCATTGTCGGATGCACCGCAACAGTGCGGTCGAAATCTTCTTTCGTGGCGCCCTTCTTGATTGCAATGGCCGCAAGCTGGATCATCTCGCCGGCGCCGGGTGCGACGATGTGGCACCCCAGCACGCGACGCGTTGCCTGACTGACGATCAGTTTCATCAGCACGCGGTCGTTGCGGCCCAGAAAGGCGGTGCGCATCGGGCGAAAGGCGGTTGCATAAACCTCGATCGGCTCGGCTTCGCGCGCGGCCTCCTCGGTCAGGCCGACTGATCCGAGTTCCGGTTGCGTGAACACGGCACTTGGCACAAGGTCATGATCTGCGCGGACCTTTTTGCCGCCAAACACCGTGTCGGCAAACGCATGACCCTCACGGATCGCAACCGGCGTGAGGTTGATCCGGTCGGTCACATCGCCCACCGCATGAATGCTGGACACGGCGGTCTGGCTCCATTCGTCGACCTCGACCGCACCGGAGCGGCTCAGCTTGACCCCCACCTCGGTCAGCCCCAGCCCTTCGGTGTTGGGCACGCGACCGGTGGCATAAAGCACAAGATCAAACTCCGTCTCGCTGCCATCGGTGGCCGTGGCGGTAATCCCGCCTTCCGTCTTTTGAAGCTTGATGATGTTGGTGCCGGTGCGGATGTCGATGCCGCTGTGGCCCATCGCGGTCGCAACCAGCCCCCGCGCCTCTTCATCAAAGCCGCGCAGGATTTGCGCGCCCCGGTAGTATTGACAGACCTTGACGCCCAACCCGTTCAGGATGCAGGCAAATTCGCTCGCAATATAGCCGCCGCCCACGACCAGAGCGCGCTTGGGCAGCGCCTCAAGATCGAACATCCCGTTCGACGAAATCGCCAGATCGCAGCCTGGAAACTCCGGCACGAAGGGGCGCCCGCCGGTGGCGATCAGGATATGTCTTGCGGTAAACCGCTGGCCGCCCGCCAGTTCGACCGTATGCGCATCAATCACCGTCGCGCGCGCATCATGAATCGTGACGCCGGCGTTCGTCAGCGTGGTGCGGTACGCCTGCTCCAGCCGCGCCAGTTCGGTGTGCAGCCGGGTGCGAAAACGCGTCCAGTCGAAGGCCCCCAGGGTCACGTCCCAGCCATAGCCCTGCGCTTCTTCCACGGCACCGGGATATTCGGACGCGAACACCATCAGCTTTTTCGGCACACATCCCCGGATCACACAGGTGCCGCCCATTCGGCTTTCCTCGGCCAGACCGACCTTTGCGCCCCCTTCGGATGCCGCAATCCGCGCCGCGCGCACGCCGCCAGAGCCCCCGCCGATGACAAACAGATCGTAGTCCATCACTCACCCATGTCGGCGAAGATGTTGTCGGTCGGCTGAAACTCGACCCGCTCCTCGGCACTGGAGCCTGCGTTGATGTCGCGCACCGTCACCCGCCCGTCGCCGTGGCCGATGATGACGATATCGCAGATGTCGATGAAAAGTCCGTTTTCCACCACCCCGGGGATCTGGTTCAGCACCAGCGCCAACTGGCGCGGATTGCCGATCCGGCGCAAATGCAGGTCGATGATGTAATTCGCCTCGTCCGTGACCAGTGGGCGGTCGCCATTCATCCGCAGGCTGCAATCGCGCGCCAGCACATCAAGGCTGACCAGCGTTTCCTCAAGCAGCGCCTTGGTTGTCTGCCAGCCAAACGGGATCACCTCGACCGGAAGTGGAAAGGCGCCCAGGGTGCCAACCTCTTTTGCGGCATCGGCGATCACGATCATCTGGTCGCTGGCCGTCGCCACGATCTTTTCCTGCAACAGTGCCGCACCGCCGCCCTTGATCAGGTTCAGGTTGCCGTCAAATTCATCGGCCCCGTCGATGGTCAGATCCAGCCATTTTGCCTCATCCAGGGACATGATGGGCACCCCCACCTGCCGCGCAAGGTCGGCCGTGCGGCTTGAGGTTGGCACCCCGGTCACCCGCAGGCCGTCATTGCGGACCCTCTCGCCCAGACAACGCACCATCCAGGCTGCCGTCGATCCGGTTCCAAGACCGACGCGCATGCCGGGCTGAATGAATTCCACCGCACGTTTGGCGGCCACGAACTTGGCCGTGTCGATGGGGGAAAGATCGGCGGGCATGGGTCGGGCTCCTTCGCACTGGTGCAGGGGTTATAGGCAAACCCGTGCCTCAGTGCGAGGGGGCAATTGAGCCGCCGCTGCCCTTTCCTGCGCCCGCCCCGCGCGTCAACCCGCCCTCGTCGCAGGTTGGAGGGCCTGCACTGCGCGCAGAACTTCGTCCAGGGTGACCCGCGAATCGCCATCCAGATCAAGCAGCAAAACCGCGCGGTCGGCGGCCGCATCCTGGTCGGAATATCCGGCGCGCGCGGC
>JBGSRQ010000360.1:0-2190 GCA_041737515.1 Rhodobacterales bacterium
CTCCTCGCCGCGCTGATCGGCCGCGCCACGCGGCATCATGGTTTCCTGATCCCAGCCCAGACGCCCCGCCACCTGCGCCAGCGCTTCCGTCTCGCGCTGAAACGCCATCAGATCGCTGAAGGCGCTCATGCCGTGCCCGCCCGGATCGAACCCGCAATCGGATATTGCGCAAGATACCGCGCCCGCAGGATCAGCACCCACAAAAGTACCGCGCCCACCTGATGCGTGATCGCGACATGCACCTGTGCCCCTGAAAGTGCGGCAAAGATGCCCAGCGCCATCTGGGCCACCAGCATCGCCATCACCGCGTTGAAGGCCGCGCGCGTCGCTCCGTAAGCCGACCGCCGCCCGCGCAACCAGACCACCACGCCAAAGGCAAACAGCACATACCCCGACATCCGGTGAATGAACTGCACGAGGCCCGGGTTCTCGAAGAACGCAGCCCATACCGGACGCCCCGGCACATAGAACGCATCGGCCGGAAAGAACTGCCCGTTCATCAGCGGCCAGGTCGGAAAGCCGCGCCCGGCATCAATGCCGGCAACCAGCGCACCCAGCAAAATCTGCAGAAAGGCGAAATGCATCAGCCCGGTCGCAAGCCCGAACAGCTTTGGGTCCTTGCGCCGGCGCGCCTGAATAAGCATCGTCTCGGGCCGACCCAAAAGCAGCACATACCACGCAATGAAACCAAGAATGATGAACGCAAGGCCCAAATGGGTGGCCAGCCGGTATGACGCCACATCGACCGCAGCGCCCGTCAGCCCCGACGACACCATCCACCAGCCAATCGCCCCCTGCACACCGCCCAGCACACCGATCAGCAAAAGCCGCCCGATCCAGCCCACGGGGATCTTGCGCACCACCAGAAAACCGACAAACCCGACGGCCCAGACCAGGCCAATCGCTCGCCCCAGTTGCCGGTGCCCCCATTCCCACCAATAGATGGTCTGAAAGGCCTCAAGGCTCATCCCCTTGTTCTGCAAATGGTATTCCGGACTTGCCTGATATTTCGCGAACTCCGATTGCCAGTCGGCGGCGTTCAGGGGCGGCAGCGCGCCCATCAGAGGCCGCCATTCGGTGATCGACAGGCCCGAATCCGTCAACCGGGTCAACCCGCCCACCATGATCATGGCCACGACCATCAGGAACAGCGTGACCAGCCACAACCGGATGGCCCCCCGCGCGCCTCCGGTGCCCCGATCGATCCGGCCCACCTGCGGCACAACCACCTTTGCGGGGCTTGCCACTTCTTCGAACACATTGCGCTTGCCTGCCATGCGGGCCTCCTGACGTTGACGCTTCATCTACGCCGCCGCGCCCATCGCTTCAAGCCCGCCACCTGCTCGCTATGGTCGCAGGTCCGCGCGGCGTTCCAGCAGTTCAATCCGGTTGCCGAACGGATCATCCACATGGATCCGCGCGATCCCCGGCAGATCGACATCGCGCCGCCACGCCACCCCGGCCATGTCCAGAACGTCAATGGCCGACACGACCGACACGACTTCGAACGCCGGATGCGCTTTGCGCGCGGCGCGAAACGGGTCCTCTACCCCCAGATGCACCGCCACCCCACCGCCCGCAAACCAGACGCCGCCGCGCCCGGCCAGAACGTCAGGCTTGGCAACCTCTGCCAATCCCAGCACGCCCGCATAAAACGCAACCGCCGCCGCTTCGCCGCCACGCGGCATGCTCAACTGCACATGATGCAGCCCGATCACCAGACCCGTGCCTGCAGCTTTCATTTTGACACAAGTATCCCCGCCGGAGGCATCCGCCGCCACTGCATCGCGCAGCCCCTATTCATCACCCTGACGCAGCTTCCATGCAATCTGGCGCAGCATGCCATGAAAAGTCTGCACTTCGGCCCGCGTCAGGCGCAGCCGCGACCACATGTTGCGCAGCGCCAGCTTCATGCCCGGAACCTTCGGCTCGGGATAGAAAAACCCCGCCGCGTCCAATGTCGCCTCGTAATGATCGCCCAGCTTCTGCACCTCGATGCCACTGGCAAATTCGGTGCGGGCAAACTGCATGACTTCGGGCGCAACCTCGACCGTCTGGCGCCGCCACTCATACCCCACCAGCAAGACGCATTGCCCAAGGTTCAGCGACGGGAAATCCGGGTTCACCGGCACCGTGATGATCGCACTGGCCTGCGCCACATCCTCATTCTCCAGCCCCGCACGCTCTGGC
>JBGSRQ010000362.1:0-4298 GCA_041737515.1 Rhodobacterales bacterium
ACCGCGCGCGACAGCACCAGCCCGGACAGGTCCGATTGCATGGCGCAGAGCGCCGATCCGGCCAGAAAGACCAGCAAGGCCGCCACGAACACGCGCCGCGCACCAAACCGGTCCGCCAGCCACCCCGAAACCGGAACAATGGCGGAAAAGGCGATCAGATAGGTCGAAAGTGCCAGTTTCAGCGACAGTACCGGCACCGAAAGATCACGCGCCAGAACCGGCATGGCGGTGGCCAGAACCGTGGCATCTGTGGTTTCCATCAACATTGCCAGCGCCACGATCAGCGGCACCACGAACCTGTCGCGGCGGTCGGTCTGCGGCATCAGGGCGACGCCCCGGCGAAAACCGCAGCGCAGCACCGGGCCCGGGCGCATGTCCTCGGCCCGTCAGGCATCTTCTTTTGCATCAGGCCTCGGCGGCCTTTTTCTGCGCGGCCGCGAAATATTCGCGCAGTTTGGCCTCGTCGGTTGACGACAAGTTGGTGCGCAGCACCGTCCCGCCAAGCTCGGCCAGATGCCCGATCACCCGATCCGAGGTGACGTTGCGCGCCATCATGAACAGCGCCGCCTTGCCGGGCGAAAGCGTCTTGGCGACATCCTTCATGAAGTCGTCGCGGATGCCGAAATCGCTGAGTGCGCCACCCGCAGCCCCCGCCGCAGCCCCGGCCACCAGTCCCAGCAGCGGGTTCAGAAACAGAACGCCGATCAAAAGGCCCCAGAATGACCCTGACATCGCGCCCATGGACCAGGGGTTCACCATCTGGCGCAGATGCACCTTGCCGCTGTCGTCAGCCACCGCCACCACGGCATCGCCGACATCGGTGTAATACTCGCTCGACAGTTCGAACAGTTTCTGGCGGGCGGTTTCCGCCACATCGGCATTGTCGTATCCAATCACTACCAGTTCGGTCATGTCACTTCTCCTTGTGGGTCAGGGTCAAAAGATGGGTAGTCTCTCGTCGGATCAGGTCGGGAAGGTTTCGGTTTGGACAACGGGCTGATGCAGGATGATGTTCTGATAGGCATAGGGAATTTCGATCCCCTCGGCGTCAAAGCGCAGCTTGATCGCCTCCAGCAGGTCAGCCTTCAAACCAGCGGTGGTGCCGGTATCGACGCACCAGACCCCCAGCATCAGATCAACGCTTGAGGCTGAAAGCGCCACGACCGGACAGCCTTCCACCTGCGCCGTTCCGGGATGCGCCATCGCCAGTTCAATGGCAAGCGCACGGGCGTGGGCGATATCAGAGGAATAACCGATCGAGAACGGCACATGCGCCATGACCCTTGGATCGACCGTGGTCAGGTTGATGGTGGTCGCCTGGGCCGCGACGGTATTGGGCAGAACGATGCGCCGGTTGTCCCAGGTCGCCAGAACGGTGTAGCCTAGGCTGACGCTTTCGACCGTGCCGGATTCCAGCCCGGTTGGTGCTGTCACCTGCAACCGATCACCAAGGCTGAAGGGCCGGTAAAAGATCAATCCGACCCCCGCGGCAAGGTTGGACATTGTCGATTGCGCGGCAAGGCCGATCACGATGCACGCGATCACGACCGAGGCCAGCAGGGCGGTGGCCAGCCGGTCCAGCGCGGGGACGGCATGGGCAAACAGCATCAGCGCAACCAGCC
The DNA here is from genome assembly GCA_041737515.1 of Rhodobacterales bacterium. Lineage (GTDB taxonomy): Bacteria > Pseudomonadota > Alphaproteobacteria > Rhodobacterales > Rhodobacteraceae > JBBQZP01. Next base: position 1,623 of record JBGSRQ010000362.1, read on the forward strand.
AGATGAACACGCGGCCAATCTGCGTCAGGAAACTTTCGCCCATCCGGTCGATGCGCCCATCACGGCCACGCGCGACAAGGCCTCGGATGCCCCGCGCCCAAACGCGCGACAGCAGCACCGCAGCCGCAGCGAATATCACGGCATAGGCCGCAATGCCCGCCGGGGTCTGCCCGTTCAGATGGGCAACCCAGCCAGTGATCTGTTCTGCCTTGCCCATCACGGATGTCTCAGGCCATGTTCCAGCCGTGGCTGACATTCAACGCCTGCCCGGTCGGCGCATTGGTCGGGAAAGCGGCAAAGACAAAGGCCACTTCGGCCACGTCATCCACCGTGGTGAACTCTTTGTCCACCGTCTCGCCCAGCATGATCCGCTCGACCACCTCTTTTTCACTGATGCCAAGGTCATGCGCCTGTTCGGGGATCTGCTTTTCCACCAGCGGCGTGCGCACGAAACCGGGGCAGATCACGTTGGCGCGGATGCCATGCGCGCCGCCCTCTTTGGCGATGACGCGGGCAAGACCCAACAGGCCGTGCTTGGCAGTGACATAGGCCGATTTCAGGGGCGAGGCCTCGCGCGAATGAACCGAACCCATGAAGATCAGCGATCCGCCGCCGCCTGCCTTCATGTGGGGGATGCAGGCCTTGGAGGTCAGGAAAGCGCCATCCAGATGGATCGCCAGCAGCTTTTTCCAATCGGCAAACGGGAAATCCTCGATCGGGTGCACAATCTGGATGCCGGCGTTCGACACCAGCACATCGACGCCACCCCAGTTGGCAACTACTTGCGCGACACCGGCGTTCACCTGCTCTTCGCTGGTCACATCCATCGCCACGCCCATGGCCGACCCGGGCCCCTTGGCGGTCAGCTCTGCCGCGACGCGGTCGGCGTCTTCCTTGCGCAGGTCGGCAATCGCGACCTTTGCCCCGGCGGCCACATAGCGCGCCGCGATGGCATGGCCGATGCCGCTGGCAGCTCCGGTGACGATGCAGATTTTATCCTTGAGGTTCATTTCATTCTCCTTGGGCGCTCAGGCCACGGGTCTTGGCATATGCCGCGACCCTGTTTCAAAACGAATATCCTGCCGGGCGTCATCGCCCGCCTCGTTGCGCCGGTTGTGCCAGATAGTCATGCACCACCGTGCCCAACCCCAGCGTCAGATCAGTCTGGATGTGAACGGCCGAGATCACCTCAAGCACCGGCAGGTCGGCCACCGGAGCCAGCGCATGATGAAACAGCTCCAGCCGCGCCGGGCCTTCCCAAGCACCTTTGATCGTCACATCCTCGCAGGTATAGCGCACCAGCTCGCAGATCCGGGGCGTGCAATCGACATGCGGGATGATTTTCAACAGGAAGGCCGGAGCCTCGACCGCGGCATTGGCGCGGGCAAGGTCGAAGGGACGGTGCTTGTAGCCCATGGTCGCGTTGGCAATGCGCAAGGACCCCACGTCCAGCGTGCCGACAAGCGTATCCTTTTCGACGCGGATGCGCGGCTGGGCCAGCTTTTTCGGAAAGCCCCAGATCTCGCGCCCGCCGGCGATGGGGCTTTCATCGTCCAGATACATGGCGTGAACATAGCCGCCCGCCTCGCCATGAAAGGTCACCGGGATGACCTGTCCGCTTTCGGTATAGTCGCCAAAGCCGGTGCTGTCGGGCATGCGGATGAATTCAAACTTCACCAAGGGCTCGGCCACTTGCAAGGGCGCGGGCACCACCGCGCGCAGGGCCTCGGGGTCGGTGCGGTAGGTCACGACCAGAAACTCGCGGTTGACAAAGCGGTAGGGGCCGGGCGGAAAGGCCGGGCTGGTCAGCGGCATCGCAAAGGCACGGGCGCGCACTTCGTCTTCGGTCATGGCTTGTTTCCTTTTGGTGGGGTGGCTTTGTGGTCGGCGGCAAGGTCAAGAACCTGCATCCCCGGCGCATCCGCGTCATGCGCGGCAAGGCGGGGATGGGCCAGCGAATGGGACACATCCGCAACCCCTGCCCGCCAATGCGCCTGCATGGCATCGCGCGAGAAATCATAGTCCTTGGCACCGGTCTCATAGGATTTGGCGCGATAGATCAGGTGGATCAGCGTCAGCGGCCCGCGCGCAGGCGCTGCCAGCAAGGGCGCCACAGCCGGATGCGCCTTCAGCCCCTCGGGCAAGGCATCGGCGTGATCATGCAGCGCGCAGGCCAGATCATGGGCGGCTTTCATCTGGTCGGTCACGGCGCGGGTGCGGCTGGAAAAGCGGATGTCCTTTTCGCGGGCCTCGATGCCATAGACCGAATGGGGCACCGGGCCCTCCGCGCAAAACAGGTCAAGTTGCCAGATCACCAGCGATGCCGCATCGGCGCGCGTTTCGATCACACGGGCAAGCGGGGTGTTCGACACCAGGCCGCCATCCCAGAACCATTCTCCGTCGATCTGCACTGGCGCGAAACCGGGCGGCAGCGCGCCCGAAGCCATGATGTGTTCGGCGCCGATCCGGCGTTCGGCGCTGTCAAACCAGACGAAGTTGCCGCTGCCCACATTGACTGACCCCACCACCAGCCGCACCGGCCCGTCATTCAGCAGGTCGAAATCGACCAACTCTTCCAGCGTCTGGTGCAGCGGCGAGGTGTCGTAGAACCCGACCCGCGCCGGATCGCCCGCAGCCATCAGTGCCGCAGGCGGAAAGCGCGGCGCAAAAAAGCCC
>JBGSRQ010000440.1:0-10072 GCA_041737515.1 Rhodobacterales bacterium
GGTCAGCTTGCCCTTGGCGTGCTGCGCCGCAACGCGCGCCGTACCGCCCCCGGCCCGGGCCGTTGCGCGACGGTTTTCAAGCTCTTGCAGGATGTCTCTCATGTGGCCTCCCTGAATTGGCTGACAGCCTACAGGTGTGGCGCGCGGCACAAAAGGGGAATTGCACCGCAGACCCGTCGCAGCCCGCCTTTCCGGCAAAATGGGCTGGAGACGGCGGGGCCGCTGAACTAGCTTGTGCGTGTTTTCCCAAAGCCGAGGATGCCATGCAACTGCCCGTGCCGGTTCTGACAATAGGACTGCTGATCGCGTCGAATGTCTTCATGACCTTTGCCTGGTATGGCCATCTGAAATACAAGGCGGCCCCCCTCTTTGCCGTCATCCTGATCAGCTGGGGCATCGCCTTTTTCGAATACCTGCTTCAGGTTCCGGCAAACCGGTATGGCAGCGCATATTTTTCGGCGGCAGAACTGAAATCCATTCAAGAGGTCATCACGCTGGTAGTGTTTGCGGTATTCTCGACATTCTATCTTAAGGAACCGATGGGCTGGAACCACCTTGTTGGCTTTGGGTTCATCGCGTGCGGTGCATTCTTCATCTTTCACAAATGGGGATGAACGGATCGCGGCCGGGTCTGTGCGGCATGGCTGTGGACAGACCGGCGCGGCACGGATAGGTCGCCCCCATGACATCACATCCCGCCATCCGGTTTCTGGACCGCACGACCCCGCCCCACATCACCACGCTTATTCTTATGGCAGGGTTGGCGGCGCTGTCGCTTAACGTCTTTTTGCCCTCGCTGCCGTCGATGGCTTTGCATTTCGGGGTGCCCTACCCCGCGATGCAGCTTTCGGTGTCGCTGTATCTGGCAACAACCGCGGTGCTGCAATTGTTCATCGGCCCGATATCGGACAGATTCGGGCGGCGGCGGATCATGCTGGCCACAACCGCGATTTTCCTGATTGCCAGCCTTGGCGCGCTTTACGCGCCGAACTTCACGGTTTTCATGGCATTCCGACTGCTGCAGGCGGCGATTGCGACCGCTTTTATGGTTTCGCGTGCGGTGGTGCGCGACATGGTGGGGCAGGATCAGGCGGCGTCGATGATCGGCTATGTCACGATGGGCATGTCGATCGTGCCGATGATCGGCCCGGTCATTGGCGGGCAGCTGGATGAATGGTTCGGCTGGCGGGCAAGCTTCTGGGTGATGGCGGCTGGCGGAGCGGGGCTTCTGGCGCTGATCTGGGCCGATCAGGGAGAGACCGCGGTCAAGGCCCCGACCAGCCTTGCCGCTCAGGTCAGCCAGTATCCGCAGCTTTTGACCTCGCAACGGTTCTGGGGCTATTGTCTTGCCGCTGCTCTGGCGTCGGGCGCGTTCTTCGCCTATCTGGGCGGCGCGCCCTTTGTGGGCACCGATGTCTATGGCCTTACCCCTTCGGCACTCGGGTTCTATTTCGGGGCACCGGCCCTGGGCTATCTGGCGGGAAATTTCCTGTCCGGGCGGTATTCGGTCACCGCCGGCATCAACCGGATGATGGTCTACGGCGCACTGATCTCGCTGTTCGGAATGGCGCTTCTGGCCCTGCTGACAGCCTTGGGGTTTTCATCGCCACAGCTTTTCTTCGGGTTGACGATCTTTGTCGGCGTGGGAAACGGCGTGTTGTTACCCAGTGCCAATGCGGGGCTGTTGTCGGTGCGCCCTGCCCTTGCAGGATCGGCCGCGGGGCTTGGCGGCGCGTTCACCATTGGTGGCGGGGCGGCCCTTGCCGCGATGGCGGGGCTGATCCTGACGCATGGATCGGGGCCGATGCCGCTGGTTCTGTTGATGCTGGTCACGGCGGTGCTGACGCTGATGTGCGTTTATTGGGTGATCCGGCGCGCACGCGCGGTTGGCGCCGCCTGACGCAGCGCCGCCTATCGCTGCGCCGTGCGCCAGTTCGGGTTCACCGCCGGTTCAAGGTTCAGGGGTGCCAGCGGCACCCGGCCCAACAGGTGATCCGCCGCCTTTTCGCCGACCATGATTGACGGGCCATTCAGATTGCCATTCGTGATCCGCGGAAAGATCGAGCTGTCGGCAACGCGCAGCCCGTCCACCCCGATGACCCGACATTCGGGATCGACCACCGCCAGAGGATCATCGCATCGCCCCATCCGGGCGGTGCCGCAGGGGTGATACGCACTTTCAGCATGCTGACGGATAAACGTGTCAAGCTGGGCATCGGTCTGGAGCGCCGACCCCGGCTGTATCTCGTGCCTGACGAACGGCGCCATCGCGGCTTGGGCGAACACCTCGCGCGTCAGGCGCAGGCACTGGCGGAAATCTTCCCAATCCTCGGGGTGCGACATGTAGTTGAACCGGATGCGGGGTGCATCTGCTGGGTCCGCCGACCGCAACGTGACCGCGCCGCGCGATTTTGATCGCATCGGCCCGGTATGTGCCTGAAATCCGTGGCCCTCGGCCGAGGCCTTGCCATCATAGCGCACGGCGATGGGCAGAAAATGATACTGGATATCGGGGTAATCGACACCCGCGCGCGATCGGATAAAGCCGCAAGCCTCGAACTGGTTGGACGCACCCAGACCTTGGCCGGTGAACAGCCATTGCGCGCCGATCATCGCCTTTCCCAGAAGGTTCCAATGTTTGTAAAGGGTTATCGGCTGCTTGGACGCAAACTGCATATACACTTCCAGATGGTCCTGCAGGTTTGCACCGACCCCGGCACGGTCCGCCACCACCGGGATGCCATGCTCTGCCAGATGCGCCCCCGGTCCGATGCCCGACAGCATCAGAAGTTTTGGCGTGTTGATCGACGACGCCGCAAGCACAACCTCGCGCGCGGCACCGATCACCTCGACCTGCCCGGCGCGCATCACTTCGACGCCGGTGGCCCGGCCGTTCTCGAAGATGACCCGGCGGGCCAGCGCGCGGATCACCCGGACATTGCCATGCGCCAGTGCCGGTTTCAGATAGGCGTTCGCGGCAGACCAGCGCCGCCCCTTCCAGATCGTCGCCTCCATCGGGCCGAAGCCCTCTTGCGACTCGCCGTTGTAATCGGACGTCACCGGATAGCCTGCTTGTGCGCCTGCCTGGATGAACGCATCGAAAAGCGGGTTGTCACGCGGGCCACGCGTGATGTGCAATGGACCGCCAGTGCCGCGCCAGCCGGTATCTGTGCCGCCGTGCCAATGCTCCATCCGCTTGAAATAGGGCAACACATCGGCATAGCCCCAGCCTGCCGCGCCCTGTTCGGCCCAATGGTCGAAATCGCGGGCATGGCCGCGCACATAGACCATTCCGTTGATCGAGGATGACCCGCCGATCACCTTGCCGCGCGGTGTGGCCAGCACCCGGTTGCCAAGATAGGGCTCGGGCTCCGACGCAAAACCCCAGTCATAGAGCGGCATGTTCATCGGATAGCTGAGCGCTGCCGGCATCTGGATGAACGGCCCGAAATCGCTGCCGCCATGTTCGATGACAATGACCGAACACCCCGCCTCGCCCAGCCGGTAAGCCGTCGCACAGCCCCCCGAGCCTGCGCCGACAATCACGAAATCAGCCTGCATGAACCGCCCCTTGCCCAAGTTCGGCCGCAAGATAGGCCAACACAATCTGCACCGCCGCCACTCCGTCTGACGGTTTGGGAGCCAGCGCCTCGCGCAGATACACCCCGTCGATCAGGGCCCCCAACCCATCCGCAACGGCCCCGGCCCGCCGACCTGCCAAGGGGCGCAAGCAGTCCATCAGGTTGGACCGCAAGCGCCGCTGGTAAATCGTGAGCAGCCTGCGCGCATCGGGCACCGTCTGCGCCAGAACGTAGAAATTGAGCCACGCGCCGACCACATCGGCGCGAAAGTTTGCGGGCGAGAACGACGCCCGCAAAATCGCGTTCAGGCGCGCAGCGGGGCCGACCGATGCTCCAAGAGCCCCGCGCACCTCGGCCCCGTAAAGCGACAGCACATGCCGCATCGCCGCCAGAAACAACGCCTCTTTGCTGCCGAAATAGTGATGTGCAAGCGCAGTGGACATGCCAGCCCGCCGCGCGATCTGCCCGACCGTCACATCCAAAGACCCGCTGCGCCCGATTTCAACAATCGTTGCGTTGACCAGAGCGGCCTTTCGGATAGGCTCCATCCCAAGCTTCGGCATCCCTGTCCCCAGTTTGTGCTTGCCAAACCAAGGGTGCGTGAAGTTTATTGACTCGTCAATCAACAAAAAACCAACGGGAGCAAACATGATGCAATTCAAAACCCCCCTGCTGGCCGCAGCCCTGCTTGCGCTGACCGGCCCCGCCTTTGCGGCGGGATGTGACAAGGTCGTGTTCTCGGATGTCGGCTGGACGGATATCACCGCGACAACGGCGACCGCCAGCGTCGTTCTGAAAGCGCTGGGCTATGAAACCGAGACCAAGATTCTTTCTGTGCCAGTGACGTACACTGCCATCGCGGGCGGTGATGTCGATGTGTTCCTGGGCAACTGGATGCCCACGATGGAAGCCGATATCGCGCCCTACCGCGAGGCGGGCACGGTGGAAACCCTGCGCGTGAACCTGACCGGGGCGAAATATACGCTGGCCACAAACGAGGCGGGTGCCGCCCTTGGCATCAAGGATTTCGCGGATATCGCCAAGCACAAGGACGCCTTGGGCGGAAAGATTTACGGGATCGAGCCCGGCAATGACGGCAACCGCCTGATCCTGTCGATGATCGAGGCCGATGCGTTCGGGCTCAAGGATTTCACCGTGGCCGAGTCGTCCGAGCAGGGCATGCTGGCCGAGGTCGACCGCACCACCGGCAAGAACGAACCCATCATCTTTCTGGGATGGGAGCCACATCCGATGAATGCGAACTTCAAGATGACCTATCTGACCGGCGGGGATGACTATTTCGGCCCCAATCTTGGCGGTGCCGAAGTGGCCACAAACGTGCGCAAAGGTTATGCCACGGAATGCCCGAACACCGGCAAATTGCTGGCGAACATGGAGTTTTCCCTGGCCATGGAAAACGAGATCATGGGAAAGATCCTGAATGACGGCATGGACGGTGAGGAGGCCGCAAAAATCTGGCTTGCCGCCAATCCGGCCGCGTTGGAGCCATGGCTGGCCGGTGTCACCACCAAGGACGGCGGCGACGCCATGGCAGCGGTGAAAGCCGCCATAGAATAGGCCTTTGATCCCGGAAGGAGCGGGGGGCCAGCCCCCCGCACCCCCCGGAGTATTTGGGCAAAGATGAAGGGGCAAGGCGCGGTATGGATTGGTTGACCGACGACAAAATCCCGATCGGGCGGTATGCAAAACTGGCATTTGACTGGTTGAAGACAAATGCAGCCCCGTTTTTCGATGCGTTGGGGCTGGCGATGGAGGCGCTGATCAATGCGATTCTGTGGTGTTTGCAGACGCCGCATCCGCTGGTGATCATCGGGCTTTTCGTGACTTTGACGTGGGTTTTGCAAAGGTCTTGGCAGACCTGCGTGCTGGTGCTGGTTGGCTTCCTGTTCATTCTGAATCAGGGGTATTGGGATGAGACGACGCAAAGCCTGACGCTGGTGTTGTCGGCCTGTTTCGTCTGCATGGCGGTGGGCGTGCCGATCGGCATTGCGGCGGCGCATCGGCCCCGGCTTTATGCCTGGATGGTGCCGGTGCTGGATCTGATGCAGACGTTGCCCACGTTTGTCTATCTGATACCGGCGATCGTCTTTTTCGGCATCGGTATGGTGCCTGGGCTGATTGCGACCGTGATCTTTGTGCTGCCTGCGCCGATCCGTCTGACGCAGCTTGGGATTTCGACCACGCCGTCGCCGCTTTTGGAGGCTGCGACGGCGTTCGGGGCGACGCCAGCGCAGAGGTTGTGGAAGGTGGAACTGCCCTGGGCCTTTCCGCAGATCATGGCGGGGCTGAACCAGACGATCATGCTGTCCCTGTCGATGGTGGTGATTGCAGCACTGGTGGGTGCGAACGGATTGGGGGTGCCGGTGGTGCGGGCTTTGAACTCGGTCAATTCGGCGCTGGGATTTGAGTCGGGGTTCGTGATCGTGGTGGTGGCGATTGTGCTGGACCGCATGCTGCGGGTGAGCCGCGCATGACCCGCAATGCAGTGGAGTTTGACCGGGTGTCCATCGTCTTTGGTGATGATCCGGGGCGGGCCTTGCCGTTGATGGACAAGGGGCAGTCGCGGTCGGCAATCCAGTCCTCGACCGGGCAGGTTCTGGGCGTGCATGATTGCACGCTGTCGGTGGCCGAGGGCGAAATTCTGGTGCTGATGGGGCTGTCGGGGTCGGGTAAATCGACGCTTTTGCGCGGGGTGAACGGGCTTAATCCGGTGGTGCGGGGCGAGGTACGGGTTTGGGATGGCAGCGCCATGGTGTCGGTGACGCATGCCCCCAAAGACCGGCTGCGCGATCTGCGGCTGAACAAGATTGCGATGGTATTTCAAGCATTTGGCCTTTTGCCCTGGCGCACGGTGCGCGAGAATGTCGGGCTGGGACTGGAGCTTGCGGGCATTCCTCCGGCGGGTCGGCGCGACCGGGTTGAGGAGCAGTTGGCGCTGGTGAACCTGAGCCAATGGGCTGACCGCAAGGTGGGCGAATTGTCGGGCGGCATGCAGCAGCGCGTGGGTCTGGCGCGGGCCTTTGTGACCCAGGCGCCGATCTTGCTGATGGACGAGCCGTTTTCGGCACTGGACCCGCTGATCCGGGCGCGGTTGCAGGATGAATTGCTGGACCTGCAAGCCAAGCTGAAGCGCAGCATCGTCTTTGTCAGCCACGATCTGGATGAGGCGTTCAAGATCGGCAACCGTATTGCCTTGATGGAGGGCGGCCGGATCGTGCAATGCGGCACAGCGCGGGAGATCATCGCGAACCCGGTGTCAGACTATGTCGCGGATTTTGTCGCCCACATGAACCCGCTGTCGGTGCTGACCGCCCGGGATGTGATGGTTGCGGGTGCATTTTCCGGAGCGTCGGTTGATGCAGAAACCCCGGTGCGGCAGGTGATGGAAATGTTGCGCGATGGCGCGGTCGAGATTGGCGTGACCGATCAGGGGGCTGCTTGCGGGGTGATCCATGCAGCGCAGGTCATGGCAAAGCTGATTGATCCGCAGGGCTAAGCGTGGCAGCCACATTGAACGGCAACGTCACCCAGGTTCAGGTCCTGGGCTGACCCGCAGCCATGGGCGTGATGCCTGCGCCTATTCAGCCGCCTTCTTGGCCGGTGCTTTGGCTGCCGCAGCTTTTTTCGCAGGCGGTTTCGCTGCCGCAGGCTTTTTGGCAGCGGGCTTGCTGGCCGCCGCCTTTTTGGGCGCTGCCTTCTTCTTGCCCGGCGATTTCGCGGCCTTCTCGGCAATCAGTGCCAGCGCTTCTTCCAGAGTCACCGTCTCTGGGGTCAGATCCTTGGGCAAGGTCGCGTTGACCTTTTCCCATTTCACATAAGGCCCGTACTTCCCCGGCATCACCGCAATGGCGCCGCCATCGGGGTGATCGCCCAAGGCCCGCAGCGGCTCTGCCGGGGCAGAGGCACCCCGCCCGCGACTGAACTTCTGCGCCAGAACCTCGACGGCGCGGTTCATGCCGATGGTGAAAACTTCGTCCACATCAGGCAGGTTGGCATAGGTCTTGTTGTGCTTGACATAGGGACCATAGCGGCCGATGGCCGCCTCGACCATCTCGCCATCTTCGGGATGGGGGCCGATCTCGCGCGGCAGGTGCAGCAACATCAACGCACGTTCCAGCGTCAGCGCATCAGGCTCCCAGCCTTTGGGGATGCTGGCGCGGGGGGGCTTGGGGGCCTCTTCCGTCGCTTCGCCCTTTTGCACATAGGGGCCAAAACGCCCCGAGCGCAGGCTGACCTGCAGCCCGTCCTCTTCACCCAGAATCCGGCCTTCGGGGGGGATCGCGCCGTCCTCTTCGCCCGACACAGAAATCGGCCGGGTATAGCGGCATTCAGGGTAATTGCCGCACCCGATGAAAGCGCCCCCCGACCGCGCGGTTTTCAGATGCAGCCTGCCCGTGCCGCAGACCTGACAGATGCGTGGATCCGACCCATCGGCGCGCGGCGGGTACAGATGCGGCGCCAGAAACTCGTCAATCCTGGTCAGAACTTCGCCGATGCGCAGATCGGCGGTTTCGGCGATGGCGGCCGAAAAATCGCGCCAGAACCGCGCCAGCACATCCTTGTAGTCCCGATCCCCGGCCGAGACATCGTCTAGCTGGCCTTCCAGATCGGCGGTGAAATCGTATTCCACATATTTGCGGAAATAGTTGGTCAGAAACGCCGTGACGAGCCGCCCCTTGTCTTCGGGGAACAGACGGTTCTTGTCCTTGCGGACATATTCGCGGTCCACAATCGTTGTCAGGATGCTTGCATAGGTCGACGGCCGCCCGATGCCCAGTTCCTCCATCCGTTTAACCAATGTCGCCTCGGTATAGCGTGGCGGGGGTTGGGTGAAATGCTGTTCGGGGTCGACCTTGCGCTTTTCAACCGCCTCACCCTGCATGATCTGCGGCAGTCGGCCTTCGTCATCATCCTCATCGTCGCGACCTTCCTCGTAGACCTTGAGAAAGCCGTCAAACAGCACCACCTGCCCGGTCGCCCGCAAAACCACCTGCCCGTCGGCGCTGGCCAAATCAACCGTTGTGCGTTCCAGACGCGCCGCTGCCATCTGGCTTGCAATGGTGCGCTTCCAGATCAGGTCATAAAGCTTGCGCTGGTCGGCTTCGGTCAGGCGCAGGCTTTCGGTATCGGCGGCCATGTCGGTGGGGCGGATACACTCGTGCGCTTCCTGAGCGTTTTTCGCCTTGTTCTTGTACATGCGCGGGCTTTCGGGCACATAGGCCGCACCGAACCGATCCTTGATCGCATCGCGGGCGGCCATCACCGCCTCGGGCGCCATGTCGATGCCGTCGGTGCGCATGTAGGTGATGTATCCGGCCTCATACAGGCGCTGCGCGGTGGACATGCACTGCTTGGCCCCCATGCCGAACTTGCGGCTTGCCTCTTGCTGCAGGGTGGAGGTCATGAAGGGTGCCGACGGGTTCCTTGCGGCGGGTTTGGCCTCCACCGATTGCACGGATAATGTGCGCGACGTGACAGCCTGCACGGCAATTTCTGCAGCTTCCGCTGTGGGTATGTCGAATTTGTCCAGCTTCTTGCCGCCAAGCACGGTCAGACGCGCCTCGAACTCCTGCCCGCGCGGGGTCGCGAGAATTGCCCCCACCGTCCAGAATTCGCGGGCGCGGAACGCCTCGATCTCCATCTCGCGCTCGACGATCAGGCGCAGACAGACCGATTGCACACGTCCCGCCGATTTTGCCCCCGGAAGCTTGCGCCACAGAACCGGCGACAGGGTAAAGCCCACCAGATAATCCAACGCACGGCGCGCAAGATAGGCATCGACCAGCGGCACATCAACTTGACGGGGATTCTTCATCGCCTCGGTCACGGCGGCCTTGGTGATGGCGTTGAAGGTCACCCGGCTGACCTTCGCGCCCTTTTTCAGGCTGGAGGCCAGCGCTTCCTGAAGGTGCCAGGAAATCGCCTCGCCCTCGCGGTCAGGGTCGGTTGCAAGGATAAGTTCATTGTCCGATTTCAGCGCCTCGGTGATAGCGCGGATGTGCTTTTTGCTGTCAGCCGCCACTTCCCATTTCATCGCGAAATTGTCGTCGGGGTCGACCGAGCCATCTTTGGGCGGCAGATCACGGACATGGCCGTAAGACGCAAGAACCGTGTAACCGGAACCAAGATATTTGTTTATTGTCTTGGCCTTGGCCGGTGACTCGACGACGACGACTGCCATGAAACCCTCACTTCTGCCGCCCCGATGGGTGGCGGGGCAAGATGTGGGCGAATGGCGCGGGATGTCAATGGAGGCTGGTTTGGGAAGCAAAATCCCGCACCACGCGCTCTAGACCGCCCGTGACAGCAACCCGCCCGCCTGCCGCAAGACCTTGCCCTCAAGCTCCAGCGTCAAAAGCTGCGACGCGATGTCGGCGGGGGGCATTGCCAGATCCCGGATCAGTTGATCCTCGGCCAGGGGGCTGGGGCCCAGGCGGTCCAGTATCATCGAATGCAGCGCCGACGCTTCG
>JBGSRQ010000449.1:0-2752 GCA_041737515.1 Rhodobacterales bacterium
GGGGCCGGTGCCGCCGGTGGCAAGGATCAGATCAGCGCCCGCGCCCGCCAGATCGCGGAACGCCTGCGCCACCGAGGCGCGCCCGTCGGGCACGATCAGGCGGCGAATGTCGACGGGCGAAGTGACAACCCGGCGCAACCAGTCTTCCGCCGCAGGGCCACCCTTGTCATCATACTCGCCCCGGCTGGCGCGATCAGACACGGTCAGAATTGAAATGATTGCCATATGTTACACCGCTTTCTTCAGGCTATGCTTCAAAAGCCAATCCAACACCAAAGCAGGCTGCATGGAAACGGGTTCCGCCAGGGCGCCCGCAAATTCGGCAAAGGCAAGGCGGTTTTGCGCATTCACACCGATCAGAACCGGGATGCCCCGCCCCAAGGCCTCGGCGATCAGCGACCGGAAACCGCGCCCCTCGGCCTCGTGCTTGCCGAACTTGTTGACGACCAGCACATCCGCCCCCGCCAGATCGACGGCCGCGACCGCGCGTTCCAGCGCGTCCACATCCAGACGGCAGCCTTTGGACCCTGTGCCAAGCGACTGGCTGATGCGGATCACGGTGCCGCCGGGAAGGATCGTCAGATCCATGTCGCAGCGTGTGCCGGCATCGCATGACGTTACCTGCACCGCCCCCGCCACCGCCAGCCCCGCAGCCTGCAACGCCACCGAAAGGTTGGTCAGCACCGGGTCGGTCAGGCCACGGCTGTCGTGCTCCAGATATCCGATGCGCATGCTGCCCCCGTTGTGCCTGTTTCCTGCATGCCAAGCGTCAGGGCCAAGTGCAAGCCCCAGCCAGCCCCGTCCACGGCCGGGTGCCAGCCCCGGATGGTTCGCGATATCCCGGCAAAGCCTCAGGCGGCCTTGAACAGCCCGTCCGCCTTCAGCCCGGCGTAACATTCATCCAGCGACTTCGTTGCCCGCTCGATCAGGATGTCGATCTCATCGGTGGTGATCACCAGGGGCGGAGAGATGATCATGCGGTCGCCGACGTGGCGCATCACCAGATTGTTGGCAAAGCACCGCTCGCGGCAGCGATACCCAACCGTGCCGGGATCAGTCGCGAACATCGCGCGTGACGCCTTGTCGGGGGTCAGCGCGATAGAGCCCATCAGACCCACCAGCTTCGCCTCGCCCACCATCGGGTGATCGGCAAGTGCCAGCCATTTCTCTGCCAGATAGGGATGTGCCACGTCGCGGACATGATCGACGACCCGCTCCTCCTGCATGATGCGCAGGTTCTCCAGCGCGACCGCCGCCGCCACCGGATGACCGGAGTAGGTGTAGCCGTGGTTGAAATCGCCCGCGTTGCCGATGGTGTCGGATACCTCGTCACACACAACCGACCCGCCGATGGGCTGATAGCCCGACGACAGCCCCTTGGCGATGGTCATGATATGGGGACGGATGCCGAAGGTTTCGGACCCGAACCAGTTGCCGGTGCGCCCAAAGCCCGTAATCACCTCGTCCGCGATCAGAAGGATGCCGTATTTGTCGACGATCCGTTGAACCTCGGGCCAATAGGTGCTGGACGGGACGATCACGCCACCTGCGCCCTGAACGGGCTCGCCGATGAAGGCAGCCACGTTTTCGACGCCAAGTTCCAGAATTTTCGCCTCAAGCTCCTGCGCGCGCATAAGGCCGAAATCGTCGGGCGTCATGTCGCCGCCTTCGGCCCACCAATGCGGCTGGCCGATATGCACAATCCCGTCGATCATGCCGCCATGCGCGTGGATATAGGTCATGCCGCCAAGGCTGCCGCCACCCATGGTCGATCCGTGATAGCCGTTCTTGCGGCTGATGATCACCCGCTTTTGCGGCTGGCCCTTGATGTCCCAATAGCGGCGCACAAGGCGGATGTTGGTGTCATTAGCCTCGGACCCCGAGCCTGCGAAAAAGACGTAGTTCAGATCGCCGGGGGCCAGTTCCGCAATCTTGGCGGCAAGGGCAATGGCGGGCACATGGGTGGTCTGGAAGAAGGTGTTGTAATAGCTCAGTTCGTCCATCTGGCGCTTGGCGACATTGCCCATTTCGGGCCGGCCATAGCCGATGTTGACGCACCAAAGGCCCGCCATCGCGTCGATGATGCGGTTGCCCTCGCTGTCGGTCAGCCAGACGCCCTTGGCCCCGGTGATGACGCGCGCGCCCTTGGCCGCCAGTTCCGCCCCGCCGGTAAAGGGGTGCATGTGGTGGGCTGCATCCAACGCCTGAAGGTCGGCTGTCGGCATGTGGTTGGTAATCTTGTTCATCGCGCCCTCACATCTGTGCGGCGCATGGGAATCAGCGCCTGTTGACCCGCAGAATAGGGGCTTGGACGACCGGGCGCAATAATTTGATCAAATTTCCCCGGCGGCCAGCGCAAGGCGCACCTGATCGACCCCCTGCGCGATATCGCTTTCAATCGCGCGGGCCAATGCCGCACAATCGCCTGCCCGCATTGCAACCAGAGCCTCGCCGTGCCGGTCGGGTAAAGACCCTGTGCCGTAACGCGCGCACACGACCCGCAGACTGGGGCCAAACCGCAGCCACAGCGAGCGCGCGATATCTTGCAGGATGGGCGCGTCAGCTGCCGCGTAAAGTGTAAAGTGAAAGCGCTGATTTCCAGCCAGATAGCCCTGCACATCCCCCGCGGCAATCGACCGGTCAATGCCCTGATCCAGCACCGCCAGCCGGCCTATGGTTTCCGCCGACAAGCGCTGCGCGGCGAGTGCGGACAGCTTAGGCTCCACCGCAAGGCGCACGAAGGCCAGTTGGT
>JBGSRQ010000450.1:0-10254 GCA_041737515.1 Rhodobacterales bacterium
GCACCAGCGCCAGCAAGGCCGCGATCCGGCCGGGAATATCGGCGGGCGGGCACATGCGGTGGACGCGCAGCGCCTCGGCCAGAATGGTGCGGACCTTCATGCGCGGGTTCAGCGAACTGAACGGGTCCTGAAAGATCATCTGCACTCGGCGGTTGAAGGCCCGCCGGGATGGCCCTGCAAGGCGTGCGATATCCTGCCCCTCAAACAAAATCTGCCCGCCGTCACATTCGTGAAGCCGCACCAGGCAGCGCGCCAGCGTAGATTTTCCGCACCCGCTTTCGCCGACGATGCCCAGCGTTTCACCCCGATGCAGCCGAAAGCTGACACCGTTCAGCGCATGGACGGCAGGGGCGGGTTGCCCGGACAGGCGGCTGATCATGCCCTGACGCAGGGCAAAGCGCTTCACAACGCCCGATACGTCGATCACGGCATCCCCGGTCATATCGGCGACCCCGCAGCGATCACCGCATCACGGTTCAGGCACGCCGAACTGCGGCCCGGTGAAAGCGCGGCAAGATCCGGGCGCTGCAATTGGCAGGGGGGGGTCGCGAATTCACAGCGCGGATGAAAGGCGCAACCGTCGGGCAACGCCCCCAGCGGCGGCGGCGTGCCGTCGATGGACAACAGCATGCTGCGTTCGGTTCCGGCATGGGGGACCGAGCCCAGAAGGCCGCGCGTATAGGCATGGGCGGGGGCTTCGAAGACCTGCGCCACAGTGCCGGTTTCGACAATCCGTCCGGCATACATCACGGCCATGCGGTCGCAGGTGGCTGCAACCACGCCCAGATCATGCGTGACCAGAACCACGCTCATCGCCAGTTGGTCGCGCAGATCAAGGATCAGCTTCAGGATCTGATCCTGAATGGTAACGTCCAGCGCGGTTGTCGGTTCATCCGCCAGCAGCAGTCTGGGGTTGCTGGCCAGCGCAATGGCGATCATCACCCTTTGCCGCATGCCGCCCGAAAACTGGTGCGGATAGTCGCGCAGGCGCCGTGCGGCATCGGCGATGCCGACCATATCCATCAACTCGCGTGCGCGGGTCGCGCGGCCACGGCGGTCAAGATCGGTATGGGCGCGCAGGTTCTCCTCGATCTGCACATGAACCGGCAGCACCGGGTTCAGCGCCGTCATGGGTTCCTGAAAGATCATCGAGATCTGGCCGCCGCGCACCTTTCGCAATTCGGGCTCCGGCATCTGCAACAGATCGCGGCCCTGCCAGATGACCTGCCCGGTCACCGCACCCGATGCCGCCACCAGCCCCATGACCGACCGCAGCGTGACACTTTTGCCCGACCCGCTTTCACCGACCAGTCCCAGCACCTCGCCGGACTGCACGCTGAAAGACACATCATTCACAGCCGTCAGCCGTGCGCGCCCGAAACTGGCGGTCAGGTGGCGCACCTCAAGCAGCGTGTCAGAGGGGGAGGGCGCGGTCATCGCTTTGTCCTCAGCACTTCGGCCAGACCGTCGCCCGTCAGGCTGAACCCCAGCCCTGTCAGTACAATCGCCAGCCCTGGAAAAACCGATATCCACCACGCCGTCGCCATGAAGTTCTTGCCATCGGCAATCTGCACACCCCATTCGGCGGTGGGCGGCTGTGCGCCAAGGCCAAGATACCCAAGGCTGGACCCCAGCAGGATCGCCAGCGCCATGTCGGTCATCCAGTAGACGATGGCCGGGGTGATCGCATTGGGCAGAAGATGACGGAAGATGATGCGCAGATGGGTATATCCCATCGCGCGCCCGGCCGCGGCATAGTCGAGCCTTTTCTGCACCTTGATCTCGGTCGCGATGATGCGGGCGTAAAACACCCAGCCGACGATGCCGACGGCGATATACATGTTCACCAGTCCCGGCCCCAGAACCGACACGATGGCAATCACCAGCACCAGAAAGGGAAAGGTGATCACCGCATCGACCACACGCCCGAACAAAGCCTCGGCCCAGCCCCCGGCATAGCCCACCAGCGCGCCGATGATCGTGCCCGCAATGAACGGCACGACAGTCGCGAAAATCGCAATCTGCATGTCGACCGTATAGGCATGGATCACGCGCGACAGCACGTCGCGGCCAAAGTTGTCGGTGCCCATCGGGTGCGCAAGGCTGGGGGCCTGAAGCAGGGCGGTGTAGTCGAAGACGTTGGGATCATAGGGTGCGAACAGGGTGGGAAACAACCCGACGATCACGCTGGCCAGCAGGATGCCCCCGCCGACGACAAGCGTCCGGGGCGGGGCGGTGCGCGCCCGCGTGGCTGCGCCCTTCACCGGGCCACCCTTGGGTCAAGCCAGGCCTGCACCAGATCGGTCAGAAGGAACGTCAGCGATACCAGCACCGCCAGCGCAATCGTCAGCCCCTGCACCACCGGATAATCCCGCGCATAGATGCTGTCGATCATCAGGCGGCCTGCGCCGGGAATGGCAAATACAGTCTCGGTGATCACCGCCCCGCTGAGCAGCGTGCCGATTGACAGACCAAACAGCGCCACGGTGGAAATCAGGGCATTGCGCAGCACATGGCGCAGCAGGATGATCGCCGGCCGCAAGCCCTTGGCGCGGGCAAACTGCACATATTCGGCGTCGATCACCTCGATGATGGCGGCGCGCAGGTTGCGCATCAGCACGGCCGAAAGGCTAAGCGCCAGCGTCAGTGCAGGCAGGAAAAGATGGTGCAGGTGATCCAGAAATCCGTCGCCGTAGCCGCCCACCGGAAACCAGCGCAACTGCGCACCAAAGACCGTCAGCAGGATCAGCCCAAGGTAAAAGACCGGCATCGAAAGACCCACCTGAAACGCCCCGCGCACCGCACTGTCGGCCATCCGCCCGCGCCGGGTCGCGGCAACAAATGCCAGCGGCACGGCAAGAAGAACCGCGATCATGGCCGCCATCAGCGTCAGCACGATCGTGATCGGAAGCCGAGTTGCGATCAGTTCGGCGACCGGCACTTTCAGCGTGATCGAATTGCCCAAGGCGCCGGTTGCCACCGATTTGGCAAAAACCACAAACTGCACCACAATCGGCTGATCAAGCCCCAGTACCTTGTTGATGCGCACGACATCGGCATCCAGCGCACGATCGCCCAGCATGGCACTTGCCGGATCGCCCGGCAAAAGCCGCACAAGGGCGAACACCATGATCAGGATGAAAACAAGGGTAGGGATCAGTTGCAGAAGGCGGCGTGCGATGAAGGATGCGAGGTGCACGTCTGCGTCTCCGGGTTCTGGAACAGGCGGGGCGGGCGCGGGGAATGGTCCCGCGCCCGACCGACGTTACTTCGCAAGCCAGGTTTCGCGGAAGATATTGTTGCCCAGCGGGATCTGGACAAAGCCGTTCACCTTGTTTCCAAGCGCCACCGGATAGGGCGTTTCGTAAAGCGCAATGGTCGGCCCGGATTGATTGAAGATTTCCTGAATGCGCGCAAACTGTTCGGTGCGCTTGGCCACATCCATTTCCTTTTGCGAGGCCTCAAACAAGGCGTCAACCTCGTCGTTCTTCCAGCCGGAATGAAGCGCGTCGATGGTCGGGCTGTAGGCGAAGTATGAGGTGATCTGGCTGGCATCGGCGATGTCATTGGTCCAGCCGCCGGTGCGCATGTCGAACGTGCCTGCGCGGTATTGTTCGGTGCGCGAAGCGTTGTCGACCTGTTTGATCTCAAGCTCGATCCCGATGGCGGCCCACATCTGTTGCAGGGCTGTGCTGATGCCCAGATCGTCCTGATTGCCGGCGATGGTCAGGATGCTGGTCTTGAAGCCATCGGGATAGCCCGACTCGGCCATCAGCGCCTTGGCCTTTTCCAGATCATAGGGGAACAGCGGACCGTCGCCCGAATGCATCGGCGTGGTTGTTGACATGAACGACGACAGCGGCGTTCCGACACCAAAGGTCACCACCTGAACCAGTGCCTCTTTGTTGGTGGCATAGTTCATCGCCTGACGGACCTTTTCATCCGAAAGCGGATTCGGCTTGCCCCCCAGTTCGGGGCGCACGTTGATGATGATGTCCCAGACACGGGTGCCGGGGAACAGCTCCATCTTGATGTTCGTATCGGCCTTGAGTTCGGCCACGCGGGCAAAGGGAATGAATTCGGCCCCGTCGATATCGCCCGATTGCAGCTTGAGGATGCGGGTTGCGTCATCGGGGATGATCTCGAACGTCAGCCCGTCCAGATAGGGCAGGGGTTGGCCATCTGCGCCATTGTCCCAGCAATTCGGGTTCTTCAGAAGCTTCATCGACGCGCCACGCTCCCAACTGTCCAGCATGAAGGGTCCGGTGCCGATCGGCTTTTTCGCAAACTCCTGCGCCTTTTCAGCGTCGGTCGCACCCGCAGACGCCTCGAACGCGGCTTTGGGCATGATTGCCGAGTTGAACACGCTGAGCGCCGAAAGAATGGTCGGATCGGGGTATTTCAGCTTCAGCTCGATGGTGCCGGGTGTGGTCGCCGTGACCGTGTCAACCGACGCCAGCAGGAAGTTCCAGATGCCGTTATCGGGGCTTTTTGCGCGGTTCAGCGACCAGATGACATCTTCATCGGTCATTGGCGTGCCATCTGAAAACTTGACCCCCTCACGCAGCTTCAGCGTGACCAGGTCGCCCGCGTCGCTTACCGACCACTCGGTGGCAAGGCCGGGTTTCAGGCCCAGCCCGTCATCGGTGGGGTTGATCAGGGTTTCGTAGATGTTGGTCAGAATCCAGATATCGACGTTGGCATCGTTCAGCACCGGGTCAAGAAACAGGCTGTCGGTATAGCGCCCGTATGTCATGACCCCGCCGCGGTCTTGTGCGGACACGGCCGTATGCCCCCCCAGAATCAAGGCCGACGCAAATGCAGCTATAGAAAGGAATTTCATGGCAGCCACCCCTCTGTTTATGGATAGTGTTATAGTTTAATGAAACGTTTCACGAGACTGATTGCAAGTCAACAATACAGTTTGCTGGATTTCCGTGTCCGGTTTGCGTAATCTTTGGACATGACGGTAAAATCTTGTCAGAATCATACTAGTATAATAGAACACATGGCAGGGTGACTATGAAAATCACGATCGACCGGGCTTCGGCCATTTCGATCCACCAGCAGTTGAAGGGCGCGATCGAGCATGAGATCGCGTTCGGAACGCTGAATGCGGGCGAATCGTTGCCCTCGGTGCGTGATCTGGCGGCCGAGATCAAAGTGGCACCGATGACGGTCAGCAAGGTCTACGGCGAGTTGAAGGCCGAGGGCCGGATCGAAGGGCGTTCGGGGTCGGGCACGTTCGTGTCGCAAGGCACGCTGGGGCAGATTGCCGATCATGTTGTGGCACCGGACCTGCGCCGCGCCATTGATGCCGCAATCGACCTTGCCTTGAAAACCGGTCTGAAATCGGCTGACATTCTGGCCATCATCAACGCCCGCGTCACCTTCCGGCTTGGGACCGGCCTGCGCCGTGATGTCGTGATGGTGGGTCTGTTTCGCGATGCAACCGCCAGCTATGCCCGCGCGGTCGAGCGGCAGTTGGGCAATCTTGCCTCGATCGAGCCTGCGACGCTGGACCGTCTGGTTGCTGACGAAAAGGTGCGCGCGCGGGTCGCTGCGGCGGATCTGATCCTGACATTCGGCACGCTGGAATGCGACATCCGCGCCCTGCTGCCCGACGCTCGCGTGCTGTCGCTGCGGTTCATCCCGTCCGAGGATACGCGATTGGCGCTGGCCTCCATCGACCCGATGGCGCGGGTCGCAGTGGTGTCGCGCTTTGCTGATTTCCTGCCGATCCTCAGTCTGGGGGTGCGGCGGTTCGCGGCGCATCTGCAAGGGGTCACGGCGCTGGCGATGGATGATCCATCGCTGCCCGCGGCCGTGGCCGATTGCGATGTTCTGATCCTTTCCACCGGCGCAGAGGCTGCGGCCCGGTTTTGCCCCGATGCCCAAAGGATCGAGTACCGGCACATCCCCGATCCCGGCGATATCGACCGGCTTGTGATCCCCTTTGTCACAAGGGGCGACGATCTTGCACAGCGCGTCAGAAAGGAAGCGTCATGAAAGTGTCCGACATGAACTGGAGCCAGGTCGAAGACTGGCTCAAGCACGACGATCTGGCGGTTCTGCCATTGGGCAGCACCGAACAGCACGCGGGGCTGTCGCTTTCTGTCGATTCCATTCTGGCCGAAAAGATTGCCGTCGATGCGGCGGCACCGCTTGGCGTGCCGGTCTTTCCGGTGGTGGCTTACGGCCTGACACCGTATTTTCTGGGTTATCCCGGCACCGTCAGTCTGCGGATTGAGACCTATGTCCGGCTGGTGCGCGACATTCTGGACAGCCTGCGAGGCCAGGGCTTTCGCCGTATTCTGATTGTGAACGGCCATGGCGGCAACGCGCCTGCCGGGGCGCTGGCGATCGAATGGATGGCCGACAACCCCGATACGCAGATCAAGTTCCACAACTGGTGGAACGCGCCGCGCACCTTTGCCAAGGTGCAGGAGATTGACACAGTCGCCTCGCACGCGTCGTGGATGGAGAATTTCCCCTGGACCCGTTTGCCCGGTGTCGAGATGCCAGAGCAACGCAAGCCCATGATTGCATTGGAGAAGATGCGGTTGATGAATCCGAAGGCCGTGCGCGACTATCTGGCTGACGGCAATTTCGGCGGTTATTACCAGCGTGATGATGCAGAAATGCAGGCGATCTGGGATGTGGCCGTGGCCGAAACCCGCGCCCTGCTGGACGAGGGCTGGAATTGACCGCGCCAATCCTGATCTGGGGGGCAGGGGCGATTGGCGGCAGCCTTGGCGCGGCGTTTGTGCGCGCCGGGCACAAGGTCGTCTTCGTCGATTCTGTCGAGGCGCATGTGCGCGCGATCAACGACAGCGGGCTAAGGATTGTCGGCCCGATCTGGGAAGACACGGTGCACGCGCCGGCTTTTCTGCCCGCTGATCTGAAGGGCACGTTCATGACGACCTTTCTGTGCGTCAAGGCGCTGCATACGGCCGATGCGATCCGCGCGATGGCCCCGCATGTGGCGCAGGGTGGCTATGTCGTGTCGGCCCAGAACGGCTTGAACGAAATCGGTATTGCTGCCGAGGTGGGTGCCGCCCGCACCATCGGCTGCTTCGTGAACTTCGGGGCCGATTATCTTGACCCCGGCGTTGTGACCTATTCCGGTCGCGGCGCGGTTGTGGTGGGCGAACTGGACGGTGCCCGGACCGACCGGATCGTGGCGCTGCACCGGCTGATGCAGGATTTTGACGCCGATGCCGTGCTGACGCCGAATATCTGGGGCTATCTGTGGGGCAAGCTGATTTACGGCGCGTTGCTGTTTGCCACTGCGGTCACCAACGACAGTATCGCCGATGTGCTGGATGACCGGACCGCCCGGCCCGTGTTGACGCGCCTTGGGCAAGAGGTGGGCCGCGTTGCAGGCGCCGCAGGTGTTCGGACCGAGTCGTTCAACGGCTTTTATCCCGCAGCCTTCATGCCCGGCGCCGAGCCTGCTGAAATCTCCCGATCCTTCGATGACATGGTGGCGCACAACCGCCGCTCGGCCAAATCCCATTCCGGTATCTGGCGCGATCTGGCCGTCCGCAAACGCAAGACCGAATGTCAGGCGCAGCTTGGTCCGATTGTTGCGGCGGGCGACAAGGCCGGTCTGCCGACACCTCTGGTCCGGCATCTGATGGGCATGATTGCCCAGATCGAGGCGGGCGACAGACCGCTGTCGATGGAAAATCTGACGGAACTGGCGGAGGTCGCTGCATGAACATCGAATTTGAGGGTCGCCGGGTGCTGGTCACCGGGGCCGCGCACGGCTTTGGCCGCGCCATCGCCCTGTCGTTCGCCGCGCTCGGGGCCAGGGTGAATGTCTTTGACGTGTTGGCCGAGGGTCTGGCGGAAACCGTCGCCCTGTCGGGTGGCCTGTGCGAAAGCGCTGTGGTGAATGTGGGCAGCCGCGATGCTGTGCAGGCGGCGGTTGCCAAGGCTGGCCCCATCGACATTCTGGTGAACAACGCAGGCGGCGTTTGCGGGCAGACCGGCCGCCCGATCGAAGACATCAGCGCGGATGACTGGCAAACCATCTTTGACGTGAACCTGTCGGGCAGCTTTTTCATGACGCAAGCCGTGGCCCCCGGCATGAAGGATCGCAAGTTTGGCCGGGTCATCAACATCTCGTCCGGGGCGGGCAAGACGATCAGCCTGACGGGAATTCAGGCCTATGCTGCTGCCAAGGCCGGGCAGATCAGCCTGACCCGGCAACTGGCGCATGAGTTGGGGCCGTGGGGCATTACCGTCAACTGCGTGGCTCCCGGCTTTGTGCTGTCAAACCCCACAACCGAACGGCAGTATCAGGCGATGGGCAAGGACGGGCAAGAGCGGCTTTTGTCAAACATCGCGCTGCGCCGTCTTGGCACGCCGCAGGATATTGCCAACGCCGTGATGTTCTTCGCGTCCGATCACGCGGGCTGGATCACGGGTGAGGCATTGAGCGTGGATGGCGGCAAATGAGCGCGGTCGAGGCGTGGCTGGAAGATCATCAGGATGAGGCGATTGAAACGCTGAAAGCCTTTTGCCGCATCCCCAGCGTCAGCACCGACCCCGCCTTTGCCAGACATGTTCACGAGGCCGCAGCCTTTGCCGCCGATCAGTTGAAACACGCAGGCTTCCCACAGGTCGAGGTGATTGCGACCGGCGGCCATCCGGTCGTGCTGGCCGAATGGTGCGCCACGCCGGGTGCGCCGACGCTGCTGGTTTATGGCCAGTACGATGTGCAACCGCCGGATCCGTTGGACAAATGGCACTCTGCGCCCTTTGCCCCCGACATCCGCGACGACCGGCTTTATGCGCGCGGCGTGTCGGATGACAAGGGGCCGCTGCTGATCCCCATTCTGGTGGCGCGCGCGTACCATGAAACGGCGGGCCGGTTGCCGGTGAACCTGAAAATCCTCATCGAGGGCGAAGAGGAATCGGGCAGCCCACATCTGGATGGAACCGTGGCGCGGCTGAAAGACCGGCTGTCCTGCGATGTGGTGATCTCGGCCGATGGGGCGATGTGTCGGGCAGACCTGCCGTCGATGACAGTGGCCAGCCGCGGGATGATGGCGCTTGAAGTTGCGGTTGAAGGGGCGGCGAAAGACCTTCATTCCGGCCGTCACGGCGGCAGCGCGCCAAACCCGATCCGCGCGCTGGTCGCGATGCTGGCCTCGCTGCATGATGCGGCGGGGAATGTCGCGGTGCCGGGGTTTGCCGATCGGGCGACGCTTCCCGACCCCGCGATTGCCGCAGCGATCCGAAGCGTGAACTTTGATTCTGCTGCATATTTCGACAGTATCGGCGCGGGGCATCCCGACCCCTTGCCGGGGGGCGCTGACCTGCTGACCCGGCAATGGCTGATCCCGACGCTGGAATTCAACGGCATTTCCGGCGGCTATCAGGGGCAGGGCACCAAGACCGTGATCCCGTCGGTCGCATCGGCAAAGATCACTTGCCGTCTGGTCGCAGGGCAAGACCCGGCAGAGGTTTCCGCGGCCATCACCCGCCATCTTGAGGGTGTTCTGCCCACCGGCTACCGGCTGAGCCTGCGTCGCCACGGGCCGGGAAGCAGGGCCTTTGCGCTGGACCCCGATCTGCCCGCCTTGCAGATTGCCGAAGACATTCTGGCCGAACTTCTGGGCGCGCGGCCCCTGCGGGTTGCGATGGGGGCCACGATCCCCATCGGCGATGTGTTTTCGCGCCATCTGGGGGCGAATATCGTGTTCTTTTCGTTTTCCACCTCGGACGAGGATTACCACGCGCCCAATGAATTCTTCCGCCTGTCCAGCTTTCGCACCGGCCTTGTTGCCTGGGCGCGGTTGCTGGAGCGGATGGGGCGTCAGTAGATGGGCCCGTTCCCGACCATTGCCGAGCTTGGTGCAGCCTACCGCAGGGGTCAGCGCACCCCGGCCGACGTGGTGGAAGACGCCATCGCGCGGATCGCCGAAACCGAACCTATGCTGAATGCCTTTGCCTGCCGTGCCGAAGATCTGGCCCGCGCCGAGGCAAGGCTGCGCACAAGCCAACTGGCTGCGGGAACCGATCTTGGCCCGCTGCACGGCATTCCTGTGGCCATCAAGGACCTGATCGAGGTCGAAGGTCTGCCAACCGGTTACGGCACCAAAGCCCGCCCGCCGCATATCGCCCCCCGTGATGCGGTGTTGGTGGCGCGGCTTCGCGCGGCGGGGGCGGTGATCATGGGAAAGACCAACCTTCTGGAATTTGCTTACGGCGTGGCACATCCGGCCATCGGCCAGACGAACA
>JBGSRQ010000476.1:0-4724 GCA_041737515.1 Rhodobacterales bacterium
GCCCTGCACCGCAGCCATGCCGATGCCATCACCCGCCCCCCGCGCCGTCTGCGCGTGGCCGTGTGCGACACCACCTTCACCGGCGACACGATTGATGCAGAAGGTCGCGCGGCAGTGCTTGATGCGGCACGGCTTCTGGAAGCGATGGGCCACCACGTCGAACCGGGCCGCCCAACCGCCGACATCCTTGGCATGATGCGCGCCTGGACGGATATTGTTGCCATAGGCACCGCCCTTTCCATCGACCACGGACTGAAGGGCCGCCCGCTTTCCCCCGATCTGGTCGAAGGCGTCGGGCGTGGCGCGCATGCCCACGCACAGACCCTCCATCCGACGCGCTATCTGGAGGCGGTGGGCATGATCCACACATTCGGACGCGAAATGGCCGAATATCTGCATCCCGATACCGGCCCCGATATCCTGCTGTCGGCCACCCTTGCCGAGCCCCCGGCTCGGATCGGCCGCTTCAACCACGACACCGAAGATTTCGTCGCCTATCGCATGGGGTCGCAGGGTATCTTTGCATATTCGCCGTTCTGCGCCATTTTCAACGCCTCGGGACAGCCTGCCGCATCGGTGCCACTGCACACAACCGCAACGGGTTTGCCCGTGGGCGTGCACATCGCGGCACGCTTTGGTGCGGATGAAGAGCTGCTCGCTTTATGTGCAGAACTGGAGCGGGCGGCGCCCTGGATTGCCCGCAAACCTGCAACACTTGGGTAAACGGCTTGCTATTCCGGGCCATCCCTGAAAACTTGATCAAATGATCCGCCCAAAACACAGGCAAACCTCGTGAGCGATATTTCCGTCGAGGCCCGAAATGCGGTCAAGGCCTTCGGTCAGGGAGCCAGCGTTGTGCGCGCCCTTGACGATGTGTCGGTGCAGATCAGGAAGGGCGAGTTTTTTACCCTGCTTGGCCCCTCGGGCTGCGGCAAGACCACCCTTCTGCGCCTGATCGCGGGGTTCGAGATGCCAACCTCGGGCTACATCCTGCTGGACGGGCAGGATATCACCGACCTTGCCCCGAACAAGCGCCCGGTCAACACGGTGTTTCAAAGCTATGCGCTGTTTCCACATCTGACGGTGGCGCAGAACATCGGCTTTGGTCTGGAAATGCAGGGCAAACCGCGCGCCGAAGTGTTCTCCACCACGGAAAGGATGCTGGCGCTGGTCAAGCTGGAAGCGATGGCAGGCCGCAAGACCAGCCAGCTTTCGGGCGGCCAGCAACAGCGCGTGGCGCTGGCCCGCGCCTTGGCTCCGCAACCAAAGGTTCTGCTGCTGGACGAGCCGTTGTCGGCGCTTGACCTGAAGCTGCGCAAGGAAATGCAGGTCGAACTCAAACGCCTGCAACTTGAAACCGGCATCACCTTCATTTTCGTGACACATGATCAGGAAGAGGCGCTGACCATGTCCGACCGCATCGGGGTGATGCAATCGGGGAAAATCCAGCAGATCGGCGGGCCGGTCGATATCTATACCCGCCCCGTGAACCGTTTTGTCGCAAGTTTCATCGGCGAGACGAATTTTCTGCCCGCAACCGTGCAGGGCGGCATCGTCACGCTGTCGTCGGGTGACAAGATCACGGCGGGTGGCATAGACGGGCGATCGGGTGCCGTGACCGTGACGATGCGCCCCGAACAACTGCGCCTGACCCCCCCGGACGAACCGGGCACACTGAACGCCACCATCGCAAGCTGGGTCTATTTCGGCACTGACACGCATTGCAACCTGCATCTGGCCGACGGAACCGAGATCGTGGCCCGCCTGCAAAGCCCGGCTTCGGGCGATGCGGGGCTGATCAAGGGTGCAAAAGTCGGTCTGCGCATCGCCGATGGCGCGGCGCAGGTTCTGGGGGATTGACGGGCGATGAGTGCGCGCGAGGACAAGGCCAGGCTGGAGAATGCCCGCAACGGCTGGGCGCTGTCGGCGCCGGCACTTCTGGTGCTGACCTTTGCCGCCGCCGGGCCATTGCTGATTGTGCTGGTCTATTCGTTCCTGACCCCTGGCACTTACGGCAATGTTGTCGGCACATTCAGTTGGGATGGATGGGTCGGCATCCTGTTTTCGCGCGACATCTTCGACGGCACGCTGGCTTTGGCCGATGCGCATCTTACAATCTTCTGGCGGTCGGTGAAGCTTTCACTGCTGACCACGCTGATCACCTTTGTCGTGGGTTTTCCGACCGCATGGTTCATCGCCACGCGCCCGCCCCGGCAGCGCGCGATGTGGCTGTTTCTGATCACGATTCCGTTCTGGACCAACCTTCTGATCCGCACCCTTGCGATCAACGAGATCATCCGGGCCGAGGGATTGCTGAACACGATCCTGTTGAAACTGGGCGTCATCGAGAGCCCGATCCAGATGATCTATACCGATGGTGCGGTGCTGGTGGGGATGACCTATGTCTATCTGCCGCTGATGGTGCTGCCCCTGTTCGCCGCCATCGACCGCTTCGACATGCGGCTTCTGGAGGCGGGCTATGATCTTTATGCCAGCCGAATCGCGCTGCTGCGCCGGGTGATCTTTCCGATCGTGCGACCGGGTATCGTGGCCGGGTCCATTCTGGTTTTTGTGCCAGCCCTGGGGGCCTATGTCACGCCACGCATCCTTGGCGGCGGCAAGAACATGATGATCGGCAACTTCATCGAGTTGCAGTTCGGTCAGGGGCGCAACTGGCCGCTTGGGGCGGCGCTGTCGATGCTGCTTCTGGTGATCGTGATGGCGGCGTTGCTGATCTATGTGCGCGCCAGCACGGGGAGCAAGACCCCGCATGGCTGACCGACGGTTCGACGTATCCGCCCTGCCGGGATTTTCGGCGATCGCAATCGGCGTGTTCGTCGTGCTTTACGCGCCGATCCTGACGCTGGCAGTCTATTCGTTCAACGCCAGCGATTCCATCTCGGTCTGGGGTGGGTTATCGCTGAACGCCTATGCCAAGGCGTTCGAGAATGAGGCGGTCAAGGACGCCACGCTGCGGTCGCTTTACATTGCGGCATGGGCGTCGGCGATTGCCACAACGGTGGCGACGATGGCCGCCCTGGGCACCACGCGCCGCGCAGGATTCAAGGGCCAGACGTTCATCTATGTGATGATCAACCAGCCTTTGATGGTGCCGGAAATCGACCGCGGTGGCACTATTGATCTTTTTCGCGACGATCAAGATTGCTACGGGATATCAGGGGCTTGGCTATCTGATCGCGGCCCATGCCGCGTTCTGCATCCCGTTCGCCTATCTGCCGATCCGCGCGCGGCTGGAAGGCATGGACCTGACACTGGAAACTGCCGCCGCCGATCTTTATGCCAGCCGCTGGCAGACATTTCGCAAGGTCACATTCCCGTTGCTGCTGCCGGGCATCATCGCCGGCGCGATGCTGGCCTTTGTGACGTCGCTTGATGATGTTGTCATCACGCTGTTTGTAAAATCGGCGGGGCAGGACACGCTGCCGACCTATATGCTGGGTCAGGTGCGCCGGTCGGTCACGACCGACATCTACGCGATCTCGACACTGTTGCTGGGGTTGACGGTTGTGCTGTTGACGACGTTTTTCCTGCTGACCAGAAAGCCAGACTGAAAAAACCAAGAGGGCCGGAGCCAACCGGCGCTTCATCACTGAAATCCAACCGGGAGACGACAATGAAAAGACTGATAACCGCAACCGCACTGCTGATGGCATCG
Organism: Rhodobacterales bacterium; assembly: GCA_041737515.1. Classification (GTDB taxonomy): domain Bacteria; phylum Pseudomonadota; class Alphaproteobacteria; order Rhodobacterales; family Rhodobacteraceae; genus JBBQZP01. Next base: position 3,677 of record JBGSRQ010000476.1, read on the forward strand.
ACCCATCTGGCCTCGGCCGAAGGCACCCTGCAGCTTTACAACTGGGGTGACTACACGAGCCCCGAACTGCTGGCAAAGTTCGAAAAGGAAACCGGCATCAAGGTGACTGTCACCGATTATGACAGCAACGACACCGCATTGGCCAAGATCGAGGCCGGCGGACATGGCTTTGATCTGGTGGTCCCATCGGCCAATTATGTGCCGATCTGGATCGAAAAGGGGCTTGTGACCGAACTTGATCTGGCCAAATTGCCCAACCACGCCAACATCGCACCCGAATGGATGAACGTGGAATACGATGCGGGGCGCAAGTATTCCGTGCCCTGGCAGTGGGGCACCACCGGGGTGGGCGTAAACCAGACCGCCTATTCGGGCGATGTGAACACCTCGGCCATCTGGCTTGATCCCCCGGCGGAACTTGTCGGCAAGGTCAACGTGACGCCCGAGATGAATGACGTCCTGGCCATGGCCACGATGTATCTGGGTGGGCAGCCCTGCAGCGAGGACACCGAACTGCTGAAGAAAGTGCGCGACAAGTTGCTGGAGGCCAAACCGAAGTGGCAGTCGATGGATTACGGCATGACCGAAAAGATGGCCGCCAACGACGTGATGGCAACCGTCTACTGGAACGGCGCGATGTTCCGGTCTCGGTTGCAGAACCCGGCTGTGAAATATGGCTATCCCAAGGAAGGCTATATCCTGTGGATGGATCAGGTCATGTTGTTGAAAGACGCGGTGAACGTCGAGGAGGCCTACAAGTTCCTCGATTTCATCGAAGTGCCCGAGAATGCCGCGATGATCAGCACCTTTGCACGCTATGCCAACGGGATTGCGGGGTCTGACGCGTTCATGCCCGAGGACATGAAAACCGCGCCCGAGATCGTGATCCCGGCAGAGTTCAAGGACAAGGGCGTGTTCATGAAGACCTGCAGCCCGAAGGCGCAGGAATACATCACTGCGATCTGGACCGAACTTCAGAAGTGATCGTTCGGGGGCTTGTGCCGCGCTGACGCGCGGGGTCGTGTCAAGAGGTTGCGCCGCGCTGACG